>CAXRFY010000137.1:0-13395 GCA_964229925.1 Schleiferiaceae bacterium | reverse complement strand
CCCAAAAGCAAGTCGTTGCGCATCCACTGTAAGGCGGTCTTAGGATCCACGGTGCAAGGTGTTCATGGCACGGAAAAGACTTGAACGCGAAAGGCCAAGGTAGGAGGCCATTTCTGCCCGTGACAGGTGATTCAATATGTGCGGATTCGCTAGGATGGTTTTTTCGAGTCGCTCAAGTGGGTTCAAGCGGCTCAAATCCCGGCTTCGTTCGCGGTAGTTTTGAATGTTTTGTTTGGACAGTCGATTTTCTAAGAAAAATCCCATTCCAAATTCTTCCGTAATGGCCCGCACTTTTCCCCCATCCAAACTGTAGATAGAACTGCGCTTCAAACAGGACATGGTCGTGTCACAAGGCTGCCAAAGAAGGAAGGATTTCTCGGACCAAAAGAAGGTGAAGGGGGTGATAATTCGGTGGCACAATTTTACACCGTCAACTTCCCCATATTCTGCGAGGACACCTTCTGCATTGAAATAGAGCTTTTGTCGAGTATCCCCTGGGTTCCAGATGGGATGTTTGCGCGCACAGAATCCATCCGCAACAAATTCTGCCGCCATGCGCTTAATGCCTGCAGAAAATCGCTGGGATTGGTTCCCGTAAAGGCTTCCTAATTCTTGTTCAATGCGTGTTCTCACTTTCCATGAGAAAACTACAGGAATCGTACAGCTTTCACATCACCAAAATGGTGCAAATGAGGTGTTAAAATGGCTGAAAACAGGAGGTTAATCCATAGGGACAGGCACAGGCTGCGTCAATTGATGGCGCAAGTGCCACTTGTGGAAGCGGTAAAAATCCGTCATTCCTTGCTCCACATCTTCGATAAGGCGAGGGCTGGAAATTCGCATGTCCACGTGTACCACAGGGTGCTTTAGCGCCTTCCAAAGGTGGCGCATTAAATGCGGAAGAAAACCCGATTTGAGGTCGTGGAAATACGGAATTTCTTCGGATTGGTAACGGATGGAATAGAAGACGACAGGAACGCTGTTGCGCATGGCCTCCACAAATAGGCCAGGCTTTACAGGATAAATATCATGCGTTCCAGACGTGCGTCCTTCGGGGCAGACAAAAATGCTCAAACCGCCCCGAATGCGATTCACAATCTCTTGGCGGATTTTTTTACCAGCTTCGGGGCAATGGCGACGCACCCAAATGGTTTGTAATCCGCGACCAAGCCAGCCTACAAAGGGCCAATTCTTAAACTGATCCGCGACAATCATGACCGCAGGGCGGTGGCCGATATTAAAGAAAATGTCGTAGTAGCTGGGGTGGTTGCACATGATGAGTGCGGGATCCTTGGGGAGTTCTCCGATAATGTTGAGTCGAATGCCCAGCAATTTATGGATGACGAACATGCCTTTGCGGTGCGCGTTGAAACCGGCTTGGCGGCCTAATAGAAGGTTGGCCATGGGTACGGCAATGCTTATAGAGGTCATGATGAGCGCAAAGCCAATCAAGCGAAATAAAGCGCGTATTCCTCCTAGCATGAAGGAAAAGTAGAATTTTCTTTTGGAATAAAGAATTAAGCGGGAGAAAAAAGCCCGAATTCAGCCGTCAATTCTGGCCAAAGCCGCTCAAATAGCGCTTCGTACTCCAGGTAGTGGGCCTTCAGCGCTAGTAGGCCGTCCCCCATGGGATTCTCATGAGGGAAGCGCGACGCCATTTGCTTTAGAATGCGGTCCAAGGCGTTGAAGTCCGAATAGCCATTCAGCCATTTCCCCTGTTGCATGGCCAGTACGAGGTGTTCGGCTTGGGGGTGAAAGAGGGATGCGTGATCGGCCAGTATTCGGTGCGCATTTTGGGAGAAATCCAACAAGCTGTGTGGCGTGTGGCGCTGAAAATCGCGGGCTAAATAGTGGTCCCAAAAAACGTCCAAAAGCACGCCTCGGAAGAGTCCAAACCTAGGATGCATATGAGATTTAGCCTCCTTGACGAGGGGATGTTGGTCGACAAAATGGTCGATGCGCCGGTGCAAAAGCACGCCCTGGGCATAGCCGTCCGGTAGTTCTTTCCAGCGCTGGCCTTTGACGCGGTCCGCGAAGAAATTGCCCGCCATGATTTCCTCTCCGCCGGGAGATAAAACCAGGTGGGCTAGGAAATTCACGCCTGGTTGAAAAGTTCGAAGGTGTAGCTCTCCATGATAGGATTAGCGAGCATCTTCTGGCACGCGATGTCTACTTTTTCCGTCGCTTCTTCCTTGCTGGTCGCCTCGATTTCCAAGGTGATGTGCTTGCCGATGCGCACATGGCTAATCTCGGGGAGGCCAATGTTGTTCATGCTTTGGCCTACAGTCTTGCCTTGGGGGTCCAATAGCGCCTTCAAAGGCATTACGTCAATTTCTGCGCGGAATTTCATGCGGTCTGCGTTTTGAAAAAGCGATGTTCAATCGCTGAAAAAATGAGCAACAAAGGTATGATGAATGCCAAAGCCGCCACATTAAAAATTATCAACAAGGCGACGGAGAGGAGGGCGAAAAAGATTCGGCTCCACAGGGCTGCACCACCGCGCGGCATATCCTTGAAACTCATAATGGGCCAAGGGCTGTTGAGCGTGTAGGTGCTCCAGGCCGTGATGCCGCCAAAAACGACATAGGCCAGCCAGCCGCTCGGGCGCGGAATCACGTCCAAGTACATGGCCCACACCACGCCGACGAGGAATAGGGCATTGGCCGGGGTCGGCATGCCTACAAACCCCTTGGTCCCCGCAAGCCCCAAATTGAAACGGGCTAAACGATACAATGACGCGAGAGTGGGAGCTAGGCCCATCAGGGCGAACCACCAGGGCAGGAAGGCCATTCCGGCGTGGAGCCAAAGCAATCCGGGGACAGCGCCGAAGGTGATGGCGTCGGCGAGGCTGTCCAATTGGACGCCGAGGGGGCCGTCGGTGCCGAGTTTTCGGGCCGCCCAACCGTCGAGCAAATCAAAGAGCAAAGCCAATCCGAGGCAGTAGGTCATGGACTCCAAATCCATGATGCGCAAGAAGGTCAGGGCCAGGCAGCCCATGAGGGCGTTGCCGAGGGTGAGGGCGTTCGGGATCCATCGCATAAATCCAAAGGTAGCCGTACTTTTAACTCCATCCATGAAGAAGCTCATTTTTGCCGTTGCGACGGCCCTATTGCTCAGTGTTTTTTGGCCCGGTGTGTGGGGCGTGGAGACGCAGCCCTTCACGTTGACGTGGCTCTTTGCCCTGGCGCCTATGTTGGCGCTGGAACGGTCTATTCGCCACGATGCCTTTGGGAAGAAGGGATGGCGGATGTTTGGCTATGCCTGGTTGAGCATGGGGCTGTTCAATGCGGGCACGACGTATTGGGTGTGGAATGCGCATTGGTCGGGGGTGGTCGCCACCGTGCTGATCAATGGCGGGCTCATGGCGGCGGTTTGGACCCTGTATGCATGGGTGGCCCGAACACACTCCCAACGCCTGGGCTATTGGGCCTTGGTCAGCGGGTGGTTGGCGCTGGAGGTGTTCCACGAGAATTGGGCCTTTAGCTTCCCCTGGTTGGATTTGGGCCATGCGTTTGCGGCGACTCCGGGCGCTGTTCAATGGTATGAGTACACGGGCCACCGCGGGGGAACCCTTTGGTTGCTCGTGTCCAACATCGTTTTCATCGAGACGTGGTACAAGACCAAGGATGCGCAAGGCCGAATCGGCTGGTCCTCCTGGAAATCCATGTTCCGTTCCCCCCTTCCCTATGTGTGGGGGCTTCCCTTGGTGCTGAGTTTGGGCATTTGGTCGGGGCTGAACACCGAGGATGAACGCCTTATTTGGGCCACCTACGTGCAGCCCAATGTGGATCCCTACACGGAAAAATTCTCCACCCCGGACCAGTGGCAGGCCCATGTCTGGGCGGATAGCTTGCTCGCAGACTTTGGAGGCATACAACCCTCCGATAACCCTCGGGTCCAGCGGTATCCCTCCGCCTTGGTGGTCTTCCCCGAAACCTTTTTTCACGAAGGTATCCAAGAGCGCTACGGGAATGCCTTTAAGCCCATTCACGCGTTGGATACAGTGCTTCAAGCTTATCCAAAAACGTCCTTGCTGCTGGGGGCGTCCACCTACGAACTCTACGACGCAGGGGAAGAAACACCTACGTCTCGCCCTATTGACGCACTAGGACGTCGCTTCTACGACAGCTACAACACGGCCATTGAACTGACCAACGGCCAGCCCATGGAGTATTACCACAAGTCCAAACTCGTGGTAGGGGTGGAGTACATGCCTTTTGCGAGCACCCTAAAATCCCTGATTGGCGATGCCACCATTGCCCTCGGGGGAACCACGGGCACCTTGGGCACGCAAGATGAACGCGAGGTATTTTCCTTGGCCGACAGCAGCATCAAAGTGGCCCCCATTATTTGCTGGGAGCAAGACTATGGCAGCTATGTGCGCGAATACGCCCAGCAAGGCGCCAACCTCTTTGCCATCATGACCAACGACGGCTGGTGGGGCAACACCTTGGGGCACATCAGCCATTTCCACTACGCGCGATTGCGTGCGATTGAGAACCGCCGAGCCATAGTACGTGCGGCCAATACGGGAATTTCAGGATTCATCTACACAGATGGGCAAGCATACAACTGGAAAACTTGGGATGAAACGGGCCTAGCATCTGCGCGTGTGCTTTTGATCGATCAGAAGACCTTCTTCACCCAATATGGCGACTTAATCGGCCGGGGAGGAGCACTGCTTTTTCCCCTGCTTTTGCTGAGTGTTTTGGTCCGTCAACGCGTGCAGCGGTAAGCGCCTCTATCCGCAAGGCGTGAATTACCTTTGTGGTCCTATTTAAAAACTTCAAGTGATGCAGTACGACGTCGTAGTTATTGGTTCCGGTCCCGGTGGATATGTTAGCGCCATTCGCTGTGCGCAATTGGGCATGAAAACCGCCATTGTTGAGAAGTATTCGACGTTGGGTGGAACCTGTTTGAATGTGGGCTGCATTCCTTCCAAAGCACTTTTGGATTCGTCCGAACATTACCACAATGCGGTTCACAGCTTCGCAGAGCACGGCATTGATGGTGCGGCTCCTGTAGTCAATATGACCCAAATGATTGCCCGAAAGCAATCCGTCATCGACGTCACCTGCCAAGGCATTGACTTCTTGATGAAGAAAAACAACATCGACGTCCATCACGGGGTTGGCAGCTTTAAGGACGCTCATACCATCACGGTGACCGGCGAAAAATCGACTGAAATCACCGCCAAAAACGTCATCATTGCCACCGGCTCTAAGCCCATCGAATTGCCCTTTGCCACGTTTGACAAAGAGCGCGTAATTTCCTCCACGGAGGCCTTGAAATTGACCGAAGTTCCCAAGCACCTAATCGTCATTGGCGGTGGTGTCATCGGCTTAGAATTGGGTTCGGTGTACAAGCGTTTGGGCGCTGACGTTTCAGTAGTCGAATACGCCGATAGCCTCATCCCCGCTATGGATGCCGCGTGCGGAAAAGAATTGCAGCGTACCCTGCGCAAATTGGGCATGAACTTCCACATGAGCACCAAAGTGGAAAAGGTGAGCCGCAAGGGCGATACCGTGACCGTAGAAGCGGTGGACAAAAAAGGCGCTCCCGTAAAACTGGAGGGCGATTATGTGCTCGTCGCGGTAGGTCGCAAGCCCTACACGGCAGGTTTGAACCTTGAAGCGGCTGGCCTCAGCACGGACGAGCGCGGTCGAATTGCCGTCAACGACCATTTGCAAACGGCCGTTCCCCACATCTACGCCATCGGCGACGTTGTTCGCGGTGCGATGTTGGCACACAAGGCGGAAGAAGAAGGCGTAGCAGTCGCTGAAACCTTGGCGGGCCAAAAGCCTCACATCGACTACAACTTGGTGCCCAACATCGTCTACACCTGGCCCGAAGTGGCGGGGGTCGGTCGCACCGAAGCCCAACTCAAAGAAGAAGGCCGCTCCTACAAGGTGGGATCCTTCCCCATGCGTGCCTTGGGCCGTGCCCGTGCCTCTATGGACATTGATGGCATGGTAAAAATCTTGGCCGATGCGCAAACCGACGAAGTGTTGGGCGTTCACATGGTCGCTGCACGTGCGGCAGACCTCATCATGGAAGCGGTAGTTGCCATGGAATTCCGCGCATCTGCGGAAGACATTGCGCGCATTTGCCACGGTCACCCCACCTACACGGAAGCCATCAAGGAAGCCGCGTTGGACGCTACCGGTAAACGCGCCATACACGCCTAACATGCCGTACACGGCGCAGGTTTTACACGCTGCGCCCGCTGAAGTTCAGACGGGCTTGCGCCGCGCTATGCCTGCTTTGGACTACGCCGTCTTGCTGGAAACCGGCCAAGCTCATGGCGCTTTCCGCGAAGAACTGGACCGCTACGATTGGTTGGCAGCCGGTGGGGCCCATAAAGTCCACCGCCTAGCTACAGCCACCGCAGAAGACTGGTCAAACTTTTCCGCCGCGTGGCGCTCCCGTCCGACATGGGTGTTTGGCGTTCTGGGCTACGACCTCAAGAATGCCTTGGAGCCCACTGCCCAGTCGCGCCACGCCTCCAATCCGGGCGAGCCTGATCTAGAGTTTTTTGAACCGCAGTGGGTGGTCACCTGTGCCGCGGGCAAGCTTCAGCTCCACGTGCATCCGGCGCATCCGGTCCAAGCATCCGACTGGTGGACACAGATTCAAGCGCTTGGGCATTCAGCTTCCACGCGAACTTCTGCGTCCAATGTGAGTGCGCTATCCCCCACGTGGGATGCCCCGATGTACCAGCAACAAGCAGCTTCCCTTCAGCAGCTCATGGTGGAGGGCGACCTTTACGAAGCCAATCTCTGTGCGCTCTGGGAAGGGGAGGGAAATGCGGACCCCTTAGCGGTTTATGCCGCCTTGCAAGCCCGCGCGGATGCCCCCATGGCGGGCCTGTTCAAGTCGCCGTCTACCTGGCTCATTTCCGGTTCTCCGGAGCGCTACGTAACGGTCCGAACGTCCCCCCACGGACTCCTCGCCTTTAGTCAGCCCATTAAGGGCACTGCACCCGTCCACACTTCCGGGGAAGACTTACTCCAAAACGAAAAAGAACGCGCCGAAAACACCATGATCGTCGACCTGGTCCGAAACGACCTCTCCCGCGTCGCCGAAAAAGGATCCGTTCGCGTCCCGCGCTACCTGCAACTCCGCAGCTTGCCCACCGTTCACCACTTGGTCAGCACCGTGGAAGCCCAACTCCGACCCACCGCCGATTGGCTCAGCGTGGTCCAAGCGAGCTTTCCCATGGGCAGCATGACGGGCGCTCCAAAAATCCGCGCCATGGAGCGCATCGACGCCCACGAATCGGCCCGCCGCGGCTGGTATTCCGGCGCCCTAGGCTACGCCACCCCCGACGGCGAATGCGACTTCAACGTCGTGATTCGCAGCCTCATCTACCAGCCGGCGGCTGCGCGGTGGAAGAGCTGGGCAGGGTCCGCGCTCACCGTCTACGCCCAGCCCCAAGCAGAGTGGGAGGAGCTTCAGCTCAAAATGAAGGCCCCGGCAGCTGCGCTTCAGGATACAAGGCCCCTCAACGCGGAGTCTGCACCAAACAACACATCTCCGCAGCCAACACCTGACACTAACAAACCAACAAACTAACCAACCAACGAACGGCGCTAATCGCCTCCAAACTCCCAAACTCCCAAACCCCCTAGCCCCCAAACCCCCAAACTCCCTAGCCCCCAAACTTCCTAGCCCCCAAACCCCCAAACCCCTAGCCAAGTGAAGCGCCCCACGCCATGAAAAAAATCGTTGACCTCCGCATTCAGCAGACCCTAGAGAGCTTTCTAGAAAAGAGCCCTCTGGAGGGGAAGACTTTCTTGGTCATGTGTTCGGGCGGTCAGGATTCCATGGTGCTAGCCGACGCGGTGCACCGATTGGGTTACGCTCTGGAACTGGTGCACGTGAACTACGGCTTGCGCGGGACCGAGTCCGACGGGGATCAGGCTTTTGTGGAAGCGTGGGCGGCTGAACGCAGCCTTCCCATTCACGTGACCCAGGCCCCTAGCGACTTTGGGGACGGCCCTGATTTGCAGGCTAGGGCGCGCGGTCTTCGCTACGAACTGGTTCAAAGCCTCTTTGACCCCATCCGGCACGCGGCTATTCTGGTGGCGCACCACGCGGACGATGCTGCGGAAACGTTCTTGTTCCACGCAGCGCGAGGAACGGGATTGGATGGACTAGTAGCCTTGGCACCACAGGTGGGAAACATCCTCCGTCCGCTATGGGATGTGACCAAGGCGCAGGTTGCAACCCATGCGAAAAAACAAGGACTCGCATGGCGCGATGATTCGAGCAATGCAAGCGACAAGTACACGCGCAACCATCTGCGCCACCATGCTTTGCCTGCGCTCCGCGAGGCGATGCCTCAGGCTTTGGAAGGCCTTCGGACCACCCTGAAAAATTTGCGTGACCTCCAAGCCTTTGTAGATGCTACGGTAAAGCGCGAGAGCATCCTGTACTTGGGCAAGTCCAAGGAAGTGCCTGGGGCTCATGTGCTTTACCGCGATGTCCTGGACCACCCGCACTCTTCCGTGATTGTCTGGTACATTTTAAAAGAATTCGGCGGGTTTGACTTTGAGGCGGTGCTTTCACTCGCTCAGTCCCAAGTGGGCGCCATGCTGCAACGCGGCAAATACCAACTCTGGGCCGAACGCGAAGGCCTCCTGCTCTTGAAGGAGGACTTTCAGCGACTGTCAGAGCCTCAGGTTTTGGAGGCGGGCTGGACCCAGCTCCAAGGACCCCTTTGGGACGGAAAAAAGTGGGAAGCGCACACTACGTGGAAAGCCAAGCAGCAAAAGCATGCCGCAACGGAGGATTTAGGCTCCTTGAATGCGCCTGTTCTCAGCTTGGAGCGCACAGAAAGCCTCGTTTGGCGCCCCTGGACGGAGGGTGATTTCTTGCTGCCACTCGGCATGAAAGGACGCAAGAAAGTGTCCGACATTCTGACCGAGGCCAAAGTTCCTGCGGGCCTACGAAAGTACGTGGTCGTACTTGCCGCCGGTGCAACAGCGGGCGAGGTCTACTGGGTTCCAGGGGCACGTCTTTCGCGTACCGTGGCCGTCCAGGCAGGGGATTCTCATTTTTGGCGATTGACTGAACGCCGCTAACCGCCCATCAAGGGCTATTTTTGTAGGTATGAAGACATTCCTTCGCATTGCGATTCTGGCCGTTTTGGCCGCACTTCCTCAGGGACTTTTGGGCCAAATTATTGAGCCCGTCACCTGGAAAACCTCCGTGCAGCGCGCCGATGACGGCAGCGTGCAACTCATAGCCGATGCTACGATTGATGGCAACTGGCACATGTATTCGCGCAGTTCGGGCGAGGATGGCCCCATTCCGACCACCTTCACCTTTACGGCAAACCCGCGCTTGACCTTAAGTGGCGAATGGAGCGAACCCAAGGCCCACAAGGAGTTTAGCAAGCAGTTCAACATGGAGTTGGCCTACTTTGAGCACAAAGCGCGCTTCATCCAGAAGGCAACGGTCACCGGTCCGGGTGCCTTGTCCGTAGAAGCAGAGGTGTCCTTTCAGGTCTGCAACGACGAAATGTGCCTCTTTCCCGAGTACATCCCCTTGACCTTCAAGATTCCCGCCCAAAAGAACGCCGCTCCCACCGACGAAGGCCTCGTAGCCACAGAGGAGGAAATCCAAGCGGATGCCAACGCATCCTCCGAGGAGACGGCGGCATCTGACGTCGACACGACGGCGTCGGCTGGTACGGACAGCGCCCCCGCAGACGCCAACCCCGTTCCCTCGGCCGACGAAACGGAAGTGAAGCAAGGCCACTGGGGCGTCTTCCTGGAGGGCATGGGCTGGGGCTTTTTGGCCTTGTTGATGCCCTGCATCTTCCCGATGATCCCCCTCACGGTGAGCTTCTTCATTAAGCAGAGCAAGACACGCGCCGAAGGCGTTTCAAAAGCCATCACCTACGGCATCAGCATCAACGTCATCTACGTGGCGCTGGGCATTCTCATTACGGTGATTGCGGGTCCGGATGCCCTCAACGCGATGGCCACGGACCCCTGGTTCAACCTCTTCTTCTTCATCCTTTTTGTGATTTTCGCCATCAGTTTCTTTGGCGCTTTCGAAATCACCTTGCCCAGCAAGTGGGTGGACGGCTCGGACAACCTGTCGCAGCGCGGCGGATTGATCGGTATCTTCTTCATGGCCTTTACGCTGGCTTTGGTTTCCTTTAGCTGCACCGGCCCGCTGATTGGCTCCCTGTTGGTTCGCGCCAGCCATTCCGGCGAGTTGCTCGGCCCAGCCATGGGTATGTTTGGCTTCTCTTTCGCCTTGAGTCTGCCCTTTATGCTCTTTGCGGCCTTCCCCGGATGGCTCCAATCTCTGCCCAAATCGGGCGGCTGGATGAACACCGTGAAAGTGGTGCTCGGCTTCCTGGAATTGGCCTTCGCGATGAAGTTCCTTTCCACCGCCGACATGGTGTGGCAGGCCCATTGGGTCAGCCGTGAGCTCTTCTTGGCGATTTGGACCGGCTTGACCTTCTTGATTGCCCTCTACCTCTTTGGAGCGTTCCGAATGCCCCACGACGACAAAGTCGAATCCCTGAGCGTCACCCGCATGCTCTTTGGCGCGACCTTCTTCATCTTTGGATTCTACCTCTTGCCCGGAACCTTTGGCGCCCCCGTGCGCCTCGTGGCCGGCTTCCCACCCCCCGCCCACTACGCAGAGGCCCCTGGTGGCGCCTACCTCGGCGGAGGTAGTGGCGAGCAAGCACAGAACTACACCGGCACGAAATGCCCCGACGGCGTTCCTTGCTTCAATACCATGGACGATGCCAAGGCATACGCCAAGCAGGTCAACAAGCCCATCATGATTGACTTTACGGGCCACGGCTGTGTGAACTGCCGCAAAATGGAGGAGCAGGTTTGGGTCGACCCCGAAGTTCACCGCATCCTCAAAGAGGAGGTTGTTTTGGTCTCCCTCTACGTCGACGAGAAAGTAGCTTTGCCTGAATCGGAACAGTACACCACGCCCGCAGGTAAGAAAATCATGTACGTAGGCCAGAAATGGAGCGACTTTGAGGCCAGCACCTATGCCACCAATACCCAGCCCTACTACGTTATTATTGATCCGCACGGAGACTGGACGCCTTTGAACGGCTTCGCGGCTTGGGATCCCGATGTGCCTAAGTTCTTGAACTGGTTGAACGCCGGTATTGCGGAATACCGCAAGCGCCATTGAGCATGAAGGCTGCCGCTGCCAAGCACGCTTTCCAACGCGCGATTGAGGCCTACCACGCCCAATCGGAATTGGATCCTTCGTGCCCGGAAACTGCAGACGGCTTCGAAAGTCCGTTTTTCCAAAAAGCCTGGATCGACACGGTGCAGTGGCATTTGGAAGATGAGATTCGTCGCCCGGACCTCAGCGGTCCCGAAGTGCTTGCGCTCAAGCGCCGCATTGATGCTTTGAATCAGGCCCGTACAGATGCGGTGGAAGCCCTCGATCGCCAGCTTAAATCTCAGCTCCAACCCACTACTCCGCCTTCCGGTGCAAGCGCCTTGCGCACCGAATCTTTGGGCTGGGCCTTGGACCGCCTTTGCATTCTTCAACTCAAGCGGTACCACATGGCCGAGGAAGTGGCCCGTGGGGGCGACCACGCCACGCGGGGAGCCCCCCGCTGGGAGGTCTTGGACCGTCAATCCGCTCACCTTGAAGCCGCCATTGATACCTTGGTGGAGGATGTGAAAGCCGGTACGGTGGCCTATGTGCCCTACGAGCAGCACAAGCTCTACAACGATCCGGATACCAATCCCGCACTCTACCGCGTTACCTAGGCATGCAGGAAAAACGGATTGCCGTCGCACGCTTTTCCGCCCTGGGCGATGTGCTCTTGCTTTGGCCTGTTTTGGAGGCCGTCGCTGCGGCCTACCCGGGATACAAACTCACCCTCTTCACCCGTCCGGCCTTCTTGCCGCATCTGCCCGAACACCCCGGCATCCAAAAAGTGGGCCTAGACATTGACGGCAGCCATGCTGGATTGGGCGCCCAGTTCTTCTTTTGGTGGGGCTGGTTCAGAAGCACCTACCCGGAGGTTTGGGTCGACGCACACGCCCACCTGAGAACCGCCCTACCAACCTGGATGGCGCGCCGATTTGGCGCTCGCGTCAGCCGCTTGAAAAAGTACCGCCCCCAGCGCGCAGCCTTCCTACGTGGCGAGCTAGAGGCGCTTCCTCCCGTGCAATCCAGCTATGCGGCGCTCTTTGCGGAGGTGGGCTTTCCCATTTCGTGGCCGCCCGTTGACGTTCAAATCGCATTGCGCGCGCCGAGTCCCGTTTTGCTTTTGGCCCCTTTTTCTGCGCAACGAACCAAATGCATGCCCCTGTCGACCGCTTCCGAACTAGCGCGCCGTTGGGTAGACGCGGGGGGCGAGGTCGTCCTCCTGGGCAGTCCGACCGAATGCAGCACCTGGCCCGGCCCTCCCGTCCAAACAGTCCCCCAATCCGCAGAACGCGCCCTTTGGCAAACGGCCGCCGCTGCGGTGGTGACCGATTCCGCCAACCAGCACCTCGCTGCCCTACATGGCACTCCCTCCGTAACGCTCTGGACCGGCACCTCCCCGCGAGCGGGCTTTGGTCCCGTCCAATCTGCCCCGCACGTCGACCTCCAACCCGAAGGGCTCGATTGTCATCCCTGCAGCATTTTTGGGCAATCCACCTGTGCGCGAGGCGATTTTGCCTGCCAATCAGTGCCCTTGGAAAAAATTTGGGCCGCAATCGCCCAAGTAGCGCGAACGGAAGTCCCTCTTTCGCGTTAATCACCCTATGGACGAACAGCGTTTTCGCTTGCGCCAAGGTGCGCAAATTGTGGGCTATCTGCGCATAGTGGGCCAAACCTCCTTCTACTCCAAGGACAGCTTTTGGTGGAACGGATCGTCTGTGGACTATTCCACCAAGGACGCCTGGACGGGCATGAAGGACAAGAACAACACCCACCTCTATGCGGGGGACATTGTGGAGTTTGAACCCATTCCCGGCGAGGACGTGGATATGGGGGCATTATTGCTCCAAGAGGGCGCCTGGGTGGTCAAAAGTGTCACAACAGACGTTGAATACCCCGTTCATGCGCTGGGGCTTTCACTCTACGAAGGCAAGGACCTGCGTTGGCTTTCCTACCTCTTTCTCAATCCCGAATTGGCCGAATCTTGGGGCTTCTGGGAGGACTAAACGCGTGTACCGCCGTCTAGACGACTTTCCTCCGTTCTGCCGTGCAACTTGCAGCCATGGTGTACGAATTCACAACATGGTCAGCCAAAGGGGCTGCCGTTCCGCTGCAAGTCAGCATAGAACCTGGCTATAAATTTCAATGGATTGGCCGCCGAGACGGGCACCAAATTCCTCAGCGCTTGCATGCGGCCTTTCGGCCCTCGGGATGGAAATGGCCGGGGAAGCGCATCAC
>CAXRFY010000136.1:0-5413 GCA_964229925.1 Schleiferiaceae bacterium | reverse complement strand
GACTGCGCGATGACGGCGTCCATGAATTTGCGGCGGGTCTCGCTGCCTTCGGTGATGAGGTCGCGGTCGTAGGGCGAAATCATGACGACGGGGAAGCGGCCGAGGTGTTCGGAGAGTTTGGGGTATTCGGCGTCGTCGGCTTTGAAGACCTTTTTCTCGCCGCGCTTGAGACCGCAGTAGAGGGGCGTTCGGGCCGAACCTATCGCCATGCTTCCTTCCGCCACAAAGAAGGGCGCATCGAACTGAATGCAGTGCGAATCCGTGCTGTGAAAGTAGCTGCGCGTCATGCAGAGCACGTGCACGGCGTCGAGGATGGTGGTCTTGCCGGCCCCGTTGGAACCCACGAGGGCGTTGAGTTTGGGGCTGAATTGAAATTCGGCCTGTGCATGGTTCTTGAAGTGAACGAGCCGAAGATCTGTAAGAATCACATCCTGCATGCATCAAAAGTACCGCTGAACTATCCTTTTGGCTATCTTTGGCGGCCTATTTCATACCATTTCCACGCACCATGGCGAAGAAAAACGAATTTGACCTGATTGAAAACCCCGAAGCTGTTGTAACCGAAAGCCTCGGAAAAGTTGAATCCTTTGTAAACGCAAACAAGCAGCGCCTGACCCAGATCATTGGCGGTGCGATCGCTCTTTTCGCCCTGGTGTGGGCCTACAACCAATTCATCGCGGGTCCCGCGGAAGAGGAGGCTCAGATTGCCATCTACCCTGCGCAGAAGGCCTTCGCGCAAGACTCTTTGAAATTGGCATTGAACGGCAACGCCGCTCAGTTGGGCTTCTTGGACATCATTGAAGAGCACGGTTCTACCAAGGCCGGCAACTTGGCCGAGTACTATGCCGGTTTGTGCTACCTCGGTTTGGGCCAGCCCGAAGAGGCCATCGCACACTTGGACGACTTCAGCAGCAACGACGGCGTGTTGAGCGGTGTGGCTTTGGGTGCCATTGGCGATGCCTTTGCCGACCTCAACCAGCCGGAAGAAGCTGAAGAATACTACGCCAAAGCATCTAACGAAGAGGCAAACAACTTCTTGACGCCTTTCTTCTTGTCGAAAGCAGCCTCTGCCGCTGAGATCAACGGCGACTACAAAGCCGCGTTGAAGTACTACAGCCGCATCAAGGCGGACTTCCCTACCTCCAACGAGGCTGCGGACGTGGACGCCCTAATCGGCTACTGCGAGGCCAAGATCAACAACCAGTAAGATGGCGACCGCACAACGCGGATCCCTTGATCTTTCCGGCATTCCTTCGGCAACAGGCAAGCGCTTTGCCCTGGTGGTGTCCGAATGGAACAACCACATCACGGACGCCCTCGCGCAGGGTGCGCGCGATACGCTGGAAGCGCTGGGCGTAAAACCTTCGGACATTGAAGACTTTGCCGTTCCTGGTAGCTTTGAGCTCATCCACGGCTGCAAGGTCGTAGCCGCCTCCCTGGAATTTGATGCCGTGATCGCCATAGGTTCCGTGATTCGCGGAGAAACGGCCCACTTTGACTTTGTTTGCCAAGGCGTCACGCATGGCATTGCCGAACTCAACGCCCACGGCAAAGTGCCCGTCATTTTTTGCGTCTTGACGGACGACCACGAACAGCAGTCCCTGGACCGCTGCGGTGGAAAGCTGGGCAACAAAGGCGATGAAGCCGCGGTGGCTGCGGTCAAAATGGCACAATTCTGACGCATTCTTTAGGCCCATTTGGGCGCATTTCCTGCGATATTTGCCTCTATGGAGTTTGATCCCATTGCCCTTCAAAAGGCCCAAGCTTGGCTTGCGGCCCCACTTGCCGAATCCGATAAGGCCATCATCCGCGATTGGCTCGCCCATGACGCGGCGACCCTCAACGAAGCGTTTTACACGGATTTGGAATTTGGCACGGGTGGCCTGCGCGGCATCATGCGCATGGGCTCCAACGGCATCAACAAATACACGCTTGGCCTGGCTACGCAAGGCTTGGCCAACTACCTCAAGGCGAGCGGCGTAGCTCAGCCCAAGGTGGCCATTGCCTACGACTCTCGAAACCAGAGCGACAGCCTAGCCTTGGAAGTCGCCCACGTGCTGACCGCCAACGGCATCGCCGTCCTCCTCTACCCTGCTTTGCGTCCCACACCCCAGCTGAGCTTCACGGTGCGCGACTACGGCTGCACCGCCGGTATTGTGCTCACTGCGTCTCATAACCCCAAGGAGTACAACGGCTACAAGGTCTACTGGAGCGATGGCGGGCAATTGGTTCCTCCGCAGGACAAAGAAATCCTGGCTGCGGTGCGCGCGGTCGCCCTGGAAGACATTCAATGGGCGGCCCAGTCCGACCTGCTCACCTACTTAGATGAAGCGGCGGATGAGGCCTATTTGGCCCAGGTGGAAACCTTGTCGATGAATTCGGACGGCAACGCTGGGCTCAACCTCGTCTTCACCGCCTTGCACGGCACCTCTATCACGATGGTTCCGCCTGCATTGGAGCGTTTTGGCTTCAAAAATGTGCACGTCTTGGAGGCCCAGGCGAGCCCAGACGGCAACTTCCCCACGGTGCAATCGCCCAACCCGGAAGAGCCTGCCGCCTTAGCCCTGGCCATCGAAAAGGCCCAAGAACTCAACGCCGACATGGTCATTGGCTGCGATCCCGACACGGATCGCGTAGGCATTGCCGTGCGCAACGACCACCAGGACATCGTGCTGTTGAACGGCAACCAAGCGGCTTCGGTCCTGGTCGACTACGTCTTGCACCAGCACCAAGCCCAAGGCAGCATGCCCGCCAAGCCCTTTGTGGCGAGTACCGTGGTCACAACCCCCCTGCTGGAGCGCATTGCGAGCAGCTACTGTGTTCCCACCTACCACACCTTGACGGGCTTTAAGTGGATTGCGGATTTGATCCGACGCTACGAAGGCCAGCAGACCTTCACGGTCGGCGGCGAAGAGTCCTACGGCTACCTCGTTGGCGATTTTGTGCGCGACAAGGATGCCGTGTCCTCCGCAGCGATGCTCGCTGAAGCCGCTGCCTGGAACAAGTCCAAGGGCTCCAGCTTTTACGAACACCTCTTGAAGCTCTACGTTCAGCACGGTGTGCACCACGAGTCCTTGCTGAGTGTAACCAAGAAAGGCCGAGAAGGCGCAGAAGCCATAGCCGGCATCATGGAGCGCTTCCGCAGTGAGCCTCCCGCGGAACTCGCCGGAATTGCGGTCGAAGCCGTTATGGACTTCAAAACGGGCCTTACCACCTATTTGGCGGATGGACGCCAGGAAGCGATCGATTTGCCTGCCTCCAATGTCATTCAGTTGCGTTTGGCCAATGGCGACCGCGTGACCGCGCGCCCCAGCGGCACCGAGCCCAAAATCAAGTACTACTTCTGCGCCCTGGGCCCCCATTTGGATCCCGACCAGCCCGCTCAGCAGTACCGTGCCCTTCGCAGCGAACTAGAAGCCCGCATCGCCGCCTACACGGAGGTCATCACGGCCCTCTAAACCGTTGCATCCCGCAACCTGCGGCACTACCTTGGGGGGATGAAACGTTGGCTCCTCTCACTCATACCGCTCATGACGCTTTCCAGCTCAGCTTTTGCCCAAACGGGCGCAGATGCAGACATCTTCTACAACGCGCGCATCGTCTTTAGCGAACAGCACACGATGCACTTTCAATTGGCACTTGGGCCCGGCCAAGGCGTGTCCCAAGGCCGCTGTTTTGTCATCAATGGCGAAGAATGGCTGGCGCTAACTTCCCTAGGCAGCGACGAAGTGGGCAGTTCGCATTGGGCCTTTCCTTTTCAGGCTGAATTGACGCTTCGGGCCTCCGAAGGCAGCCAGCTAGAAGGCTTTTTCATCAAGACCGAAACAGGCGAGCGCTTCCCGTTCTTCGCCGAATCCGCCACCGTCATCGAATGCGATGCACTCATGCAGCACAAGCGCTTTCCCGAGGGCCTCTTTGGACATAGCACCTTTGATACTCCCCGCTATCCTTTGGCTGAGCGCTACGACCTGCGTATGCGGGCCGGAAAAGAAAACGAAGTCCACGCAGTAGGCGAATTCTACACCCATACCTCTGGCGAAATCCGTGGAAGCATTCTGACCCAAACGGGCGACTACCGCTACCTCGCCGGCAACCGCTACGGCAACCGCATCTTCCTGAGCACCTTTGACGGGGTGCACTGCTACACCTTTACCATGGACCTCGAGCGCGACGGCAGCCTGAGCGGAACGCACTTCAGCGGCGCCAGCTACCGGGAGGATTTCAGCGGGACGCCCAACCCAGAGGCACGCTTAGACGATCCCTACGCCATTACGACGGCCACGCAGGCGAGTTTGGACCTGACCCTGCCGGAGTACGCCAGCGGCGCGCCTGTCAGAATCCTGACGGGCCAAGGCAAGGTGACCCTCATCCAAGTCATGGGTTCCTGGTGCCCTAACTGTTTGGACGAATCAGCCTTCTTCAAAGAGCTGGCCGCGTTGGACGGGCTGGAGGTCTATGCGCTGGCCTTTGAGCGGTCTGCGGACCGCGAGGCGGCCAAGCCGGCGATTGCGCGCGTGGCGAGCTACCTCGACCTGCCCTACCCCATCCTCTTTGCGGGCCGCGCGGAGCGTGGGGCCGTAGAAAAGGTTCTCCCTATCGAGAACTTCATCTCCTACCCAACCTACCTACTCTACGACCGCCAAGGCCGCTTGATAGAGGTGCATGCAGGATTTTCAGGTCCCGCCACGAGCGGCTGGAAGGCCTATTCGGAAGGGATGTACGCCACGCTGCAGGAACTTTTGGAAGGCCAGCCCTAAATGGCTTCGCCCAAACTTTTTAAGCAGCTCAAAGCCAAGCCTCCACGCGACCTGGATGCCGTGGTGCACGACCTGCACGACCAGGCATTCAAGAAAATCGATTGCCTCGACTGCGCCAACTGCTGCAAGACGACCGGCCCGCTGTGGACGGACCGCGACCGAGAGCGTGTCGCCAAGCATTTGGGTATGAAGACCGCGGCCTTTGAAACACAGTATTTGCGGGTGGACGAAGACCAAGACTGGGTCCTGAAAACGCTGCCCTGCCCCTTCTTGGGGGTGGATAACTACTGTTCGATTTATGACGTTCGGCCCAAAGCCTGCCGGGAATACCCGCATACGGACCGTGCGAAGCAGCACCAGATTTTGGGACTCATGGAAAAGAATGCGGCCATCTGCCCCGCCGTGGAGCACATCGTCCAAAAAATGGAAGCCCTCTACCTTACAGCTGGGCCTTCTGCGGAGTCAGGAAAGCGATCAAAACGACCGCGACGCAACCGATGAGGTTGTACCAGAGGTAGCCCAAATCCAACACCCCCATCACATTGGCCGTGTGCAAAAGGGCCACGGTGAGCTGCGCAAAGAGGCCGCCATAGAAGACTTTGTTTTCGGGCAGTTTGGGGAAGAGCCACGCGCAGACGAAGAGGCCCAAGATGGGG
>CAXRFY010000135.1:0-8233 GCA_964229925.1 Schleiferiaceae bacterium | reverse complement strand
GTGGGTGAAAATTCGTGGTTCCACGCAGGAATGACGTCGCGGCCCTGGTAGTTTTTGCGCAGATTGCTGAGGACCAAGCCCATCACTTAGGCGTTTTTGACGATGCCGCGGTCAGAGGCGAGCAAAAAGCGGAGGATTTCGCTGCGTTCGGGACTTTCGGGGACTTCCAGCTCAATTTGGCTGATGGCTTGAGAGGTATTGAAGCCCGATTGGTAGACCAGGCGGTAGGCATGGTGGATTTCCTCGATGCGGGCGTTCTTGAAGCCGCGGCGGCGCAAGCCTAAGGCGTTTACGCCCTCGTAGGAGAGGGGTTCGCGGGCGACGGTGATGTAGGGAGGGATGTCTTTTCGGACCAGAGAACCGCCCCCCACCATCACGTGGGAGCCGATCTTCACAAACTGGTGAACGGCGGAAAGGCCGCCCACAATCGTCCAGTCGCCAATCTCCACGTGACCCGCGAGGGCCACATTGTTGACCAGGATGACGTGATTGCCTATTTGGCAATCGTGCGCCACGTGGGCATAGGCCATAACCAAGCATTCGCGTCCTAGGACGGTTTTGCCTAGGGCTTTGGTGCCCCGGTTGATGGTGGCACATTCGCGAATCGTGCAGCCTTCACCCAAAATAACTTGCGAGTATTCGCCCTCAAATTTTAAATCCTGGGGAATGCCGCCGACCACAGCGCCGTGGAATACGCGGCAATTTTTACCTAAACGGCTGCCGGCCAATACGTAGGCGCCGCTGGCGATCCAGGAGCCTTCTCCAATTTCGACATCGGCTTCAATGACGGCAAAGGCTTCGACTGTAACGTTGCCTGCCAATTTGGCTTCAGGGTGAATGGAGGCTAGAGGAGAGATCACGCCTATTTGTCTTTGGTGATCATGGCGGTGAAGAAGCCTTCCGAAACGACTTTCTTGCCGACGTAGGCGGTACCGCGCATTTGGACAATGCCGCGTCGAATAGGTTCGGTAAAGTTCAAGTGGAAGACCAGCGTATCGCCTGGACCCACTTTGTGCTTGAATTTCACCTGGTCCATCTTGAGGAAGTAGGTGAGGTAATTCTCGGGGTCGGGCACGGTGCTCAGAGCCAAAATACCGCCCACTTGGGCCATGGCTTCCAGCTGAAGAACACCGGGCATAACGGGCGCTCCGGGGAAGTGGCCGGTGAAGAAAGGTTCGTTCATGGTGACGGCTTTCATGCCGACAATTTCCATGTCCGACATCTCCAAAATCTTATCCACCAGCAAGAAGGGGGGACGATGTGGGAGGATGGACATGATTTTGGTGACATCCATCAAGGGTTCTTGGTCGGGATGGTAAGTTGGAATTCCCTTGGTGTTAGCTTCTTCCATGATTTTTTGAGCGAGTAGTGTGTTGGTTTTGTGTCCGGGCTTAAAAGTACGAATATGTGCGCGTACCGGCTGACCGAGCAGCGCGATATCCCCCATGAGGTCCAGCAACTTATGGCTGGCGGGTTCATTGGCTAAGCGGTAGGAGGTCAGAGGGAGGGCCCCTTTGTCCTCGCGGCGTTGGAGTGGTTGGCCGACAAAGTCTTCTAAGGCTTTCCAGTCCGAATCGTCCAGCGCATAGTCAATGACGACCACGCCGGAGCCTGGCTGGGCCCCTTTGAGCAGTCCTCGATGGATCAAGGGCGTGATGTGGGAGGCGAGGGTAAAGGTCCGAGCGGGCGCCACCAGGCTGCCGTAGTCTTGGCCCCAGGTGTATGTGGCCTTGACAGGTCCAATGGCCTCCGCTTCGTGGCTGAGTTCGACTTCAAACGAAGGGTAGGCCGCAGGGATGGCTTCCGCCCAGGCACCGGTTTCAGGATCTTCTACCCGAATAGGCCGGCGCAGCGTGATGCCGTGCTCGAGGCGGGCAACAGGGACGAGGCCTGCCGTTTGAATGGCCTCCCACCAAGGCAAGGCGCTGCCGTCCAAGATGGGCACTTCCCCAGAGGTGAGCTCGATGCGGGCATCAAATACCGCACTGGCGTATAGGGCGGACAGCAAGTGTTCTGCGGTATGTACCGTCGTGCTGCCGTTAGATAGGGTCGTGCGTCGGTCGGTATCGGTGACCACTGCCGGGCTCAAGCGCAGTGGCTCTGCGTCCGGAAGGTCCATTCGTATAAAGGTGTAGCCACTCCCCGGATCGGCAGGATGGACATGAACCGAGCAAGGCAGTCCCGTATGGATGCCTTGGCCCGATAAAGAAATTGCAGTGTGTAGGGTGTTAGGGGTCACGAACGGGGCTTCATGTTGGAGGCTGCAAAATTCCGGCGAAAAACCGACGCTTCGACGGCGGGATACCCTAATACTTCAAGGTTGGACCCAAAACTTCGCGTCACGCCACTTTTACCACCGATACGCGTGAAATCACCAATTTTTAAGTGGCCCGCAATGCCCACCTGACCGCCAATCTGAACGCCATGGCCTATGGTGGTACTGCCGGCAATGCCCACTTGGCCCGCTAGGACGCAGTGCATGCCGATCTGGACATTGTGGCCAATTTGGCACAGGTTGTCCAGCTTAGTGCCGTGGCCAATGGCCGTGGCGCCCACGACGGCGCGGTCGACGCAGCTGTTGGCGCCAATTTCGACGTGGTCACCCAAGACGACATGCCCGATGTGCTTGATTTTTTGCAAACCGTCCTGGGCTTTACTCGGCGGTGCAAAGCCAAAGCCGTCTGCCCCAATGACGACGCCTGCGTGCAAAATGCAGTGGGCGCCAATGGTGGAGTGTGGGTAAATCGTTACGCCGGGATGCAGCACGGTGCCGGCCCCAATTTTCACCCCTGCGCCGATGGTGACGCCGGGAGCGAGTTGAACGCTTGGGTGCAGGTCTGCGGAAGGGTCGATAGCCTCAGAACCCCAGCCCGTGTGGGTGCCGTAGATATCCAATGCCCGGCTCCAGGCTTCGTAGGGGTTGGCGACGCGGAGGAGGCTTCCTTCGAAGCCCTCAGGGCGTTCTTGTTTGAGGTTGACGATGACAGCAGCGGCTTTGCATTCGCAGAGGTGCTTGGCATAGGCGCCTTGGGCCAGGAAGGACAAACCGCCCTCTTCCCCGGGTTCCAGGGTGCAGAGGTTGGAGATGCGCACGTCAGAAGGCCCCTCTAGGGTCGCTCCTAAAGCGTTTGCAATGTCCAAAAGTGCCTGTTCGGCGATAGGAGTAGCGCTTAATCGATCCATTCAATGCCTTTAGGCCAGCACACAAAGGGCCGGGTGATTGTATGACTATAAACGCTTAAAGGAAGAATTTCGGATGCCTCCGAAAGAGGAATTACTTTTCCGCTCTTCTTTAAAATCTTAATTTCCTGTTTATCAGACTTGTAGGTGGCGTTACTTGCGAGGCCTTCCAGGACAAAATGGCGGCAATCTTCGGCAGCGTGGCCAAATTCCTCTGCAATACTTGCCTCCAAACGGCTGCGTTGCTCGCGGCTCAGGGGCTCCTTTAAAAACTTGATGCGGAACAACCGGCGGTTCAACAAGCGTTGGCTCAGCTGGCTGAGAACTGGATCCGCATGGGTCGTCCACTGCTTCATGGCACCCAAAATGTCTGAATCATCCAAGCGGGTAAAGGCCGCCAAATACCCGGTGTCTTCCTGGAAATGGGCCAAGGTGGGGCGGTGTTTCAAGAAAAGTTGGAGTTCCGCGCCGCCAAAGAGGCTGTCGCCGCGTTGCACGAGTTCGTGGGCCCGGCGCAGGACTTGGACGAGCATGTATTCGGCGCTCAAAACCGCCTTGTGCATGTACACTTGCCAGTACATCAAGCTTCGGCTGACCAAGAATTTCTCGATGGAGCTGATGCCTTTGCCGTCCAGGACCAATTCGCCGTCCGCCACGTTGAGCATGGACAGCAAGCGTTCCGAATTAATGGCCCCCTCGACCACCCCCGTGTAGAAGGCATCGCGGCGCAGGTAGTCCATTCGGTCCATGTCGAGCTGCGAGGAAATCAGCTGGTGCAGAAAGCGTTTGGGATGCTGGTTGTTGAAAATGGCGATGGCTTCCGTCAGGGCGCCGTCCATTTCCGCGTTGAGCTGCTGCATGAGCATTTTGGACAGTTCCTCGTGGGAAACGCCGTTGACCAGCGTGTGTTCCAGCGCGTGCGAGAAGGGGCCGTGGCCGATGTCGTGGAGGAGAATGGCCATTTGGACCGATTCCGCTTCTTGCGCCGAAATGGCATGGCCCTTGCTCTGAAGAACCGCAACGGCCCGCTGCATCAAATGCATCGCCCCCAATGCGTGGTGAAACCGCGTGTGGTACGCGCCGGGATAGACGAGAGAGCTCAAGCCCAACTGGCCAATGCGGCGCAAGCGTTGGAAGGAGGGGTGTTCGATCAAGTCAAAAATCCGTTCGCTGGGTATCGCAATGAAACCGTAGATTGGATCGTTGAAGAGTTTGAACTTGTTGGTTTCGACGCCGTCTGCCATAGTCGTGCAATAGGAGCCGTAAATTTAACCTATATCCTATGGACAAAGCGCGCATTCTTTGGGTAGACGATGAAGTGGACAGTTTGAAGGCCCACACCATCTATTTGGAGTCCAAAGGGTACCAGGTGGCTGTGGCCACCAATGCCGCGGATGCGCTGGCCTACATGGAGGCCCATCCTGTGGATGCGGTTTTGCTCGATGAGCACATGCCAGGTCGTTCCGGCTTGGATGCGCTGCCTGATTTTAAGCGTTTACGCCCCTCCACGCCCGTCATTATGGTGACCAAGAGTGAAGAGGAGGGGGTCATGGAACAAGCCATTGGCGAGGCCATTGCCGACTATTTGCTCAAGCCGGTTCAGCCGCGCCAAGTGCTGTCTTCGCTCACACGCGTGCTGGGTGCGCGCCAGCTGGTGGCCGACCGCAACCTCTCCAAATACCAAACGCAGTTCCGCACCTTGTCGATGGACATGGCAGACGCCGATTCCTGGGAGGCGTGGACCCGCATCTTCACCAGTTTGATTCAATTTGACGACCACCTGCAGGGTCCGGAGGCGGAAGGCATGCGTCCCATGCTGGAGCATCAGCGGGAGGAGGCCAACCGTCTGTTTACCCGCTGGTGGGCGGAGGTATATCCAAATTGGCTGCATGCCAAGGATGCGCCCTGCATGTTTTCCCACCAAGTCTTGGATGCGCAGGTGGCTCCCGTGGTCAAATCGGGCCGAAAGTCCGTCGTCCTCGTCTTTGACAACCTCCGATTGGACCAATGGATGGAGCTCCAGCCCTTCTTTTTGGAAGAGTTCCGCATGGTGCAGGACGAGCGTTACGCCAGTCTGCTCCCCACCGCTACCCAGTATGCCCGCAATGCACTCCTCAGTGGCCTCCTGCCCAAAGACATTGCCGCTCGCTATCCCAAGCAGTGGGTGCCGGATACCTTGGACGCCGAAGGCAAGCGCAACGGATTTGAGGCCGAACTCCTCCAGGACTGGGCCAGCCGCCACGGCCTGGCTTCCGTGGAATACGCCAAATTGACGCACCTGGGGTCCGAACAAAAGTGGGTGCGCCACTGGCCCAGCGTGAAATCCAAGGACCTCATCGTCGTGGTGGTGAACTTCATCGACATGATTTCACATGCCAAGACGGAACAGAGCATTGTTCGGGACATTGCCAGCGACGACCGGGGCTTCCGAGCGCTGACGCACAGCTGGTGGAAGAATTCGCCGCTACGCGCCTGGGTGTCGAGTCTGGCCGCTGAGGGCTTTGAACTCTTTGTGACGACCGACCACGGCACCATTTCCGTCAAGAAGCCTGTGTCCATCAAGGGCTCGCGCGATTTGACCGCCAACATGCGCTACAAGGTGGGGCGAGGCCTAGAGTATGCGGCGAAGGAGGTGGCTTTGAGCGCCGAGCCTGCGGCCTTGGGACTGCCCTCCGTGGCTCTTGGCGATAAGGTGGTCTTTGCCGGCGAAGCAGGCTACTTTATCTACCCCAATCAATACCACCAGTATGCGGGCCGCTTTGAGGGCTCCTACCAGCACGGAGGTATCAGTTTGGAGGAGGTCGTGATTCCCTGGGCCCATTTGAAACCGCGAGGGTCCTAACGGCTACCTTTGCGCTGTGGCGACTCCTGTTTTTCTCGCAGATGTGACCGAATGGACCAATTGGGCCCTTCAGCACCGGACCGAATTGTCCGGCCCCGTAGCCCTCGTGGGCGGCATGGGAGCAGGAAAGACGACGGCGGTCAAGGCCTGGCTTCGCGCTTTTGGCTCCTCAGATGCCGGTTCAAGTCCGACGTTCACCCTCATTCAACCCTACGACAGCCCCATGGGGACCATCTACCATGCTGATTTCTATCGACTGAACCGAGAAGAAGAGGCGGAGGCCCTGGGTTTGGAGGAGATTTTTGCCTCTGGACAGCCTTTTTGGATGGAATGGCCGGAGAAAATTCCGAACTTATTGCCCCCTGAAACCGTCGTGGTCTTTATTGAACCTCAGGAAGATGGGACTCGGAAAGTCACCCTTCAGCTACCCGCTTAAGCCATGGAACAACCCGCCTACATCCCTCAAGAAGAGCGCCTCATGGTCGCTTCCAAGCAACAGTCCTTGCGCATAGGCTTGCCCTTGGAGTCCACCTGGGCAGAGAACCGTGTCGCCTTGACCCCGGAGGGGGTTCACTTGCTCGTACAGCACGGCCACGAAATCTTGGTGGAATCGGGTGCGGGCCTGGCAGCACGCTACACCGATTTGGAATACACGGAGGCAGGTGCACAGGTTACCTCGGATAAGAAAGCGGTCTTCCAATGTCCCATTTTGGTGAAGGTGGAAGCCCCAAGTGAGAAAGAATGGCCACTCATGGTGCAGAATCAGGTGGTTTTTTCTGTTTTGCAGCCCAATACGGTCTCGGCGGCCTATCTCAAGGCCCTGCAAGCCAAAAAGTGTACGGCACTGAGCTACGGCCGATTGCTCGATGAGGACGGTCGCGCCCCCTTTGTGCGGTCTATGGCAGAAATTGGCGGATCTCAAGCCATTACTGTGGCCATGGAGTATTTAAGCACGTGGGCGGATGGCAAGGGCTACGCTATGGGCGCGGTGACGGGGGTTCCCCCAACGGAAGTAGTCATCTTAGGGGCAGGAACGGTAGGCACTGTGGCGGCTCGATTGGCCCATGCCATGGGGGCCACGGTCAAAGTGTTTGACTCTTCCCTAACCCGCATTCAACGCCTCCGCGAAGTGGTAGGTCAAGATCTCTACACGTGCACCTTGCAGCCCCAAATCCTCAGCAAAGCCTTGAGTCGCTGCGATGTAGCTATTGGCGCGCTCCGTCCCGTCAAGGGGCGCACGCCGGTGGTAGTTACCGAAGACATGGTGGCTCAAATGAAGGCGCGCTCCGTCATCGTCGATGTGAGCATCGACCACGGGGGCTGCTTTGAGACCAGTGAAGTAACGACCTGGGATGCCCCCGTATACAGCAAGCACGACGTCACGCATTTTTGTGTGCCCAACCTGGCATCTCGGGTTGCGCGAACCGCCTCTTTTGCATTGAATAACCTCACAAGTCCGCTGCTTCAGACCCTTGCGGAGGACGGCGGTTTGGAGGAAGCCTTGGCGCGCCGAAGCAATTGGCGCCCCGGCGTGTATATGTTCCGCGGCCTGGTCACAACCCGCGAACTGGCCGAACCTTTTGACCTTCCCTTTACCGATTTAGAACTTCTTTTATGAGCATTTGGCAACGCGTGGCGTGGTACGCCGTGGGCTTGGGCCTGGGCACTGCCTTGGCCATTTTCTTCTTTGCGGACCGCGATTTTCAGTGTACGTATTTGCCGAACAACCGTGTCCTGGTCGACCTGCACGACCAACCGATTCGCTTCGTGGGTCCCGCGGCAGTGGATCCTTGGCAGAAGGCCTGTGCGGGCGATTCTGCCATGCTGAAGGCGTTCCTCATGCGGGGCCAAATTGATTTCTCCAAGGCGCAGGTGACCACCCGCGTAGAGGGGCTAAAGCATTCAGCGTACCCCATTGAATTGGAGTGGGAGGGAGTGCCGTACCAGGGAATTTGGGAGCGTCGGCAAGACAGCGCGGTGCTCGTCAGCTTGAAGGCGTTACAGCCTTGAGGTCCCAAGAAAATTAGACGGGTACTAAGGGCGAGCGACGCTTTTGCGGCGCTTGAGTTCGGCTTGTATAAGGCCGAGTTCACGACCTGTTTGTCCCTTGACGGACGTATTCTCTTCAGCTCGTCGGAAGAGATAGGGCATCACCTTGTCAATGGGGCCAAAGGGGAGGTACTTGGCCACTCTAAATCCGTGGTGAGCCAT
>CAXRFY010000134.1:0-2750 GCA_964229925.1 Schleiferiaceae bacterium | reverse complement strand
GCGCGACCCTTTTGCTGGTAGGAGGTTTGGAGGTCCGGCCAGCGGAGTCCCCAACCACCATCGGAGGTTTCACCGAAGGGAAGGAGTCCTTCGAGGTAGCGGCCGTACTGCACCAGCAAGGGTTGGTCCAGGCCATATTCGGCGCGTAAAGCTGCAAGCGCCTGAGGGTCTTCCACCTGGCCGAGCATCATTCGGGCGGGATCCCCGGCCACCGCATGAAACAAGAAGAATACGAGCGTAGCAACGCCCCACAGGACGAGAATAGACTGGGCAATGGACTTCCAGCGACGCGTCATTCAGGCCAGACTAAATTGCTGTCTTTTAAGAATATAGCATCATTGGAGTGCCAGTGCTTTTGGATGACACCGTCCTCCAGCAAGGTTACCCCGGGATTGGAGCGCTGAACCGTCTTCAAGGCCGTACCGTCCATCACCGCCCAAGGAAAACGGCAGCCGGTTTTCCCCACCAAGGCTGCAATCTCCTCGTCGCTCGAAGAGGTCATGCCCACCACCTTGACACCACTCTTTGCGACGTGGATGTTGAGCTCCGCGATGAGGCGTTCGAGCTCGGAGGTGTTCGCCTTGGACAAGTCATAGGCAATCAGCCAAAGGACCTGCGGAGCGGCAACGAACTCCTCCGTGCGGTCTTCGCCGTTGATCAGGATGGCGAAGTCGTGGATGGGAGGTTCATAGCCCTCAGCGATTTTTTTGCTGTAGGTGCCGTCCTCTACGATGGTGTAGTCCGTGCGCTCGTACCACTTTTCATCGATGTAGGCCGTTCCCGAAACTTCAACGCGACTGCCATCTGCTGCCGCTAGGGTGAAGTAGGTTTCGTACTTGGGAGGCTCCAAACCCAGTTCTTCGGCTGACTTCATGGCTACCAAGACGTCCGTACCGGGCTTGTACGCTCGGAAATCCCAAACCGGACCATGGCTCAACACGTGGTTGGTAAATAGGGCGCAAAACAGAAGGGCGCCGGCCATTTTGGCTTGGTTGATTCGGACCGGAAGCCAGGTGCGAATATGCGTTTGGCCCCAAATCAATACAGCAATCAAGACGCTCAAAACCACGTCCTTGCTAAAGCTTTCCCAAGGCGTCAAGGGAATGGCATCCCCAAAGCAGCCGCAATCCGTCACCTTGTTGAAGTAGGCGCTGTAAAAGGTTAAGAAAGTGAAGAAGGCCATCATGCCCGCCAAACTCCAGAGAGTAAAACGCTTAAAGCAGCCCAGCAGTAAAAAGACTCCGAGCATCACCTCCAGCACCACCAAGAATACCGCCAAATACAAGGCCCATGGCTGCAAAAAGGGCAGGTTCAAAACGTCTTCCCCAAAGTATTCCTCCAGTTTAAAGCCAAAGCCGACGGGGTCGTTCATCTTGATGACCCCACTGAAAATAAACAAGCCCCCAACTAGTACGCGGGAGATCTGGGTGAGAAGGTTCTTCATGCTGGAAAATTCAGTTTTATCAAGGCAAAGGCCGCATAGTTGACCATGTCCTGGTAATTGGCGTCAATGCCCTCGCTGACCAAGGTTTGGCCTTGGTTGTCTTCGATTTGTTTGACCCGGAGCAGCTTTTGGAGGATGAGGTCCGTCAGGGAAGAAATCCGCATGTCGCGCCAAGCTTCGCCGTAGTCGTGGTTCTTAGCCTCCATGAGGTTCTTGATGATTTCCGCCTGGGCGTTAAACGCTTCGAGCGCCTCTTCAGCGGTCATGTCGGGCTCGTCTGCAATGCCTTTTTCCATTTGGATGAGGGCCATGATGCTGTAGTTGACGATGCCAATGAACTCGCCTTCCATGGGGTCCGCCACTTTCTGTGTACCCGCCATTTGGATGGAGCGCAGGCGGTTGGCTTTGATGAAGATTTGGTCCGTCAAAGAGGGCAGCCGAAGGATGCGCCAAGCGGTTCCGTAATCCTGCGCCTTCTTGGTGAACAATTGACGGCATTGGTCGATGACCGTTGCGTATTCGTGTGCGGTGTTTGCCATGAGTATCTTTAGGATGTGAAAGGTACGATGTTCCGCTCTTTTTCTTTGCCCATATCGGGCCAAACCTGGTCCGCCAAGCGCCCCGTCATCGTGGGCATTCTCAACACCACGCCCGATTCTTTTTACGCCGGAAGCCGTGTCGCCTCCGCCGATGCCGCCGAATCCCATGCGGAAGCCCTCCTCGCAAGCGGAGCTCATTGGCTAGACCTCGGGGGCTGCAGCACGCGTCCCGGTGCCGAAGTTCCCAGCCTCGAAGAAGAATGGGCCCGCGTAGCGCCCGCCCTACAGCGTTTGGCGCTGCGCTTTCCCGGCGTACCTATCAGCATTGACACCTTTCGGGGCGAGATTGCCTACCGGGCCCTCGCCCAAGGCGCGCACATCATCAACGATGTATCGGGCGGAAGTTTGGACCCGACCATTTGGACGGTAGCGGCCCAAACAAAAGCCCCCTACATCCTCACCCACTATCCCGCTGGTCACAGTCCCAGGACCATGCAGGATGCCCCCTTGACCCCCGACACGGTCATGGCGGACTTACACGCCTATTTTCACCGCCACCTGCACGAACTCCGCCAACAAGGCGTTGAAGACATCCTCTTAGATCCGGGATTGGGCTTTGGAAAGACGGTGGAAGCCAATTACCGCGTGTTGAAAGACTTGCCCCTTCTACAAGATCTGGAGGCTCCCCTCTACATCGGTTTGTCGCGCAAGAGCATGCTTTGGAAGCATTTGGACCGAAGCCCAGACACCGTTTTACCGGCCACCAG
>CAXRFY010000133.1:0-4543 GCA_964229925.1 Schleiferiaceae bacterium | reverse complement strand
CCAGTCCCAGGCCACCGTACCGCCCATTTTGTAGTAGGATAGGCCTTCAGCGAGAGGAGCGCCGCCCTGAACGGTAAATTTCATGTTGGCACCCGATTGGATGAACTTGGTCCATTCGGGGGACATGCCGTTTTCAAAGTCGTCCAAGATGGTCGCCTCAATCACACGCGTCCCCAAGACCTGCACGTTGCCGTACAACGTGTCGGGATAGCCCGGATAGGTCAGCATGACATCGCACATTTCCGTTTGGAAGGTGGGGAACTGCGAGGTCTCTCCTTGCCACAGGGCGTTGGTGGCATCCAAGGTGCGGGCCTTTCCTTCGATGCGCTTTACCGCACCGGAGGTTTGGCCGGTGATGGTCAGGACAAAATCGGTCGAAATAGAGGTCTCCGCCGTGAAGTACACACTCTCCCCATTGGCAAAATTGACTTGGGCCTGAGAGGCCGCCAAACCGGTCTTCACTTTGAAGGTGCCGTAGAGGTCCGTCAAGGCAGGGCCTTCGGGGGTCAGATCGCGCTCACAGCTCGCGAAGGCCAGCGACGCCAGGGCGAGAGAGGCTAGGAAATGCTTAGAACGTAATGGCATAGAGCACGTAGAGATTTTGGATGGAATAGTTCGCATCCAGGGTTTTAACATAGCTGCCCAACCAACCAAGGGTGAGCGTGGATTGTTCGCTGCTGGCATAGTTCAAGCAGAGATTGGGAAGCAGCTCTTGGTGGGAGCGTTCACCGCCCCGAATGTCCAACACCGTATTCTCTGCATTCCGGATAATGTCATAGGCAAAACCGCCGTGGCCCAGCGTCAACAGGCCGCCTTCCACCGAGAAGGTTTGGTCCGAATTCAAATACGCCTTTGCGCTCCAGCTCGTCCATGGCAGGCGGTAGGACGTATTGGGCACATCGTCCCCCACGTTGGTTCGCCATGCCCGCTGGTCGCGAATCAAGCCGCGGAATTCCACCCCGTAGCCCATACGACTAGGCCAGCGCAGATCTAGGTCCACACGGGAAAACTGGGTCAGCACATCCGTGCCTTGGCCGCGGATTTCTTGGGCCCAAACGCCTTCCACTTTGTAGAAAACACCCAGCGCCTTGCCCGCAAAGTCGGCGGTCACGCGGCGACGGTTGGGGGTCGCTAAACCCCGAGGATCCATGATCAAATAGGTGTTGTTATCGCTTCCCAAGGTGGAGTTCCAACGGTAGCGGTACAAGTTGCTCTCACGGAAGAGATCCAGGTAGGTCCATTCACGAACGCTTTTGCTGTTCCCAATGCGGGTGAACGCCGCTGGTGCTAAGCTTGAGATATTGGGCGTCGTTTGGGCCGTTGGGCTGTAGAAATCCGGGCCCACCTCGGTGTATCGGAGGGAAGCCGCGGTGCTTATGCCGAGTTCTTTCAGCCAATACACCCCTTTTACATCGATCATGTAATCGGCATCTTGGTCCCCGCTCACCCACTGCGTGGATGAGGAGCCCAGTTCGCCCTGGAGTCGCCACCGGCTTGGCTTGACGATGTGAAAATCCCCGGTCAGCACGTGGTTGCCATAGAGGTCGGTGGCGGCTGAGGTGCCCGCCAATTCTTGGATGCCCACGTAATTAAGTCCAACCTTTACCCATGGAGTCAAGGGCGACGGGTTGTTCAAGGTCCAAAGCGTCCGCCCTCCAAAAGCCCAGCTCTCTGTCGCCTGTCCGCTAAAACCAGCGCGCTGGCGGAAGGCAAAGGCCGAATGGTCCGCGTAGCGCGGCCCGCGGGCGAAGTCGGTTCGGAATTCCACCACGCCCCCCTGCTGGCGCCAAGAGTTATGGTTGGTAATAAAGGCATCGTATCCGGCCAGATTCTTTTGCAGCTGTGCCATGCCCGAAGGCAAGATACCCGCCATCAAGGGGCCGGGCCGGTGAAACGTAAAGGGGGTCAGTGCGTAGTCTACATCCCCCAAGGTGTAGCGAATGCGGTCTTGAATCAGGCCCTTCACTTGCAATTGGCGCAAGTCAAAGGTGACGCCAGACCCCCAGAAACCGCCGTAGTCGTTCCGCACACGGACCATAGCCAAGACCTCCGTCGAAGGATTGGGGCGCAGTCGCATGCCCAAGTCGGCCATGACGTGGCCGCTGTTGCTGCGTGGGGAGGTCACGGTATCGCCCGCACCGCTATAGTGGTCTGCGAAGTAGACCCCGCGCGCTTTGCCTGTGAGCGAAAATTTGGGTTGGTAATCTTGTGCGGCAGTCGCGAGCGGCAAGGCCAAACAGGCGATGAGGCACAAGGGATATTTCAATGCGTTCATTTAGAAGAGCAGTTTCAGTTCAAGTGTGGTTTCGGATCCCAGGTAGGTATCCAAGTTGAAGCTTCGGTCGGTAAAGCCAAACCATTTGTGGCGCAGGTAAAAACTAACGTCCTTGGTCGCCCAGATGTCGGCCCCAAAGCCGTAGGCATAGCCGCGCTGGTCCAAGGGACGTCCTTCTGCATTGACCATGGTTTGCAGGTTGCCCAACGTGGCATCCGCCGAGGCCATAGCGACCAGCGTGAGGTGTTCATTCCACATCAGATAGGCTTCATTTTCAAAGGAATACTGACGCAAGAGGGCATCTGCCGCCACGTGCAAGGGGCTCCAAGCCTGCTGAATGCTGTGGGCACGTAGCAAATGGTTGAAGATCCAAACCTTGTTGCCCGTGCGTTGGCGGTGCAAGGCCTGAATTTCCCATTGGCTGAAGTGCAGGGGATTCTCTTGGGTGACCGCCAAGCCGATTTTGTCGTAGGTATTTCGGAAAATCACGTTGGTGCGGTTGTAGGGACCCACACCTGCGGGGAACTGCCAGCGCCAGAAGCGGCTGCGGGTCAAGGCATTCACGGGGTGGCCAAAGGACAAGCTGCTACTCCCCCCTTCTATTTCGCGTGAAAAGCTGTAGCCCAGGTTGATGTAGAGGTTCTTGGGGTGGTAGGCCCAGTTGAGGTCCAAACCTGTTCGGTTGTTGGCCAACTGTCCAAAGCCCAACAAGGACGTGCCCGTGGGCTGCAAAACGGCTGAACTTCCCGCTTGCCCCGCAGGAATGCTATTGATGGACGCTTCGTTGATGGCTCCGTTTACAATGGCCCCCGCATTGTTGATGGCATCGGGGCTGATGTAATAGGCATGCGCTTGGGCATCCCAGTTCTTCTTGGGTTGGTACATCCAACGACCTTGTGCGGCTAGCCCTTGGACGCGACCGTAGTCTTTGGAGTAATAGCCACTCCAGCCGGACTCCGCATAGCCCATCCACGCACCGTGGCGGTAGGCCACCTTTCCGGTATGCATGAAGGAACCAAAAGGCTGTTGCAGCATAGAATCTTGGTAGGCCTGTTGGTTCATGCTTTGGGCCGAAAGCGTCCACCGCTCGCCCACCGTCTTGACGTACTGTCCCGCAAAAGCCCCATTGGGACGGGGATCAAAGCCTCCATTCTGCTCGTTCTTGCCAAGGAGCACTTTGACTTGCTGCCCGTGGGGAAGCCCGAGCATCTCCAGGATGCCACCCTGGAAGGCACGCTTGCCCCAGCGCTGTTCCTGACTCACCTGACCGCTGCTCACGTAGTTGTTGTAGCGCTCAAAAGGACTGAGGCCAATGGGGTCCCAAGGATTGCGGTCAAAGAGCATGTAGCGGTTGTAGCCGATGTAGGCGCCCATGGTGAGTTCGGTCAGCTCGTACCAATGAATGCCGCCTAGACGCACGCCCAAACCGCCCAAAGGCGTCACCACTGTGCTATATAGGTTCATTCCCAGAAGCATGTTCATCTGTCCGCCGATGCGGGGCTGATTCAATGGCGCATCGTAGTGCCCGAGTAAACTGTCTGCCACGGGGAGACTGTAGACCGAAGCCACATTGCCCTCTAAAAACTGGAAAGCAAAGAGGTCCATGCCCCAGGTGGCGCCTTTTCCGGCTTTGCCGCTGATGTTCAGCATGAACTGTGGCAACTGGCTGTCGTCCCCAATGAAGATGTCGCGTTCGGGCAAGGGGTAGCCCGCAACGGCCTCAAAACCACCCGGTAAGTAGCGGTAGTCCATGAAGTAGCGGTAGTAGCCCCCTGCATTCACGGAACGAAGCCGCGAGGGCTCCATCTTGGGGAAGGATCCGAACGGGCCACTGAAGTCGTGCCAAATGGGCGCGCGATTCCAATCCACCCTCGTGGGGTCCACGTGCGTCTTTGTGACGGAAGGCTCCGCGATCGCCTCATCGGGCTGGAGCTCCTCGGGGTCCGCAATTTGGGCCTGCGCGCTGCCTACAGAAAGCGCCAGAGCCAACAGGGGCCAAGTCCAGGTCATTTTCATGGGGCGACGGCAGTTAGTGGCAATTTGGCCAATTCTACGGGGCGACTTGGGCGCTGGTTGGCTTTGCGGGGTTCAACGAAGAAAGGCAAGTTGCCGTAGGCCACGAAGCCTTCGGCCTCGAGGTAGACAAAAATGCGGTACGCGCCGGGTTTGCTGGGCACTCGGAAGGCCAATGGCTGCCCGCGGTAGGTGCCGGGCTTGAGCCGGCCTAGTGATTTGTAGGCGATACTTGGGGGGCGGTTTTCCGCATCT
>CAXRFY010000132.1:0-8173 GCA_964229925.1 Schleiferiaceae bacterium | reverse complement strand
GCCAGCCTTCACCTAACCGGGTCCACAACTGAAAAAGGGGGTCTGCCCAAAGCCATCGATTGTCTTGAATGCTGTGCATGAAGGCATGGGACCCCACGAATACGTACATCAAGCCCAAAAGGGCCCAAAAAAGAAAAAACGTATGCGTGTAAGTTTTATTCATGGCACCTACTTAGGAACCAATCGTGCGAAGCAAGGTAGTAATTTGGCTTTGCCACAGCAGGCGCATTTCTTGCTCCTCTTCGGGCTCCACATGGTCGGTTACGGTAAGGAGGCCATCCCCGGTCAGCTCATCCACTTCAATCCGGAATTCAAAAGAGAACTTTTCATCGCTCTCGTCGTGCTCCCACTTGTATTGGATAAACTGGCTTTGCTTTTTTCGGACTAAAAAGGCGATTTCCTCCGAATCTCCCCACATAAACGTGTACTTGTCCCCGCGCGAATTCACATCATCGCAAAACCACTCTGCCAAACCGCTAGGCGTAGACAGGAAGTTGTACAACATAGCCGCAGAACTGCGCACTGGGAATTCAAGGACAATTTTCTTGCGATCGGACATGGTAGATTCAAAGCGTTTGAGCCGCAATATAGGCCTTCGTTCCAAACTGCAAAACTCATTTTAGGCCAAACTTGCCTTCTTTGTAAAATTCATCTTTGCAATTGCCCAAATGCCACTCTTGCCCTATTTTTGCCGCCTCTCACGGCGAGGTAGCTCAGATGGTTAGAGCGCAGGATTCATAACCCTGAGGTCGGGGGTTCGATTCCCCCCTTCGCTACGCAGAAGCAAACCTGGGTCGCAAGACTCGGGTTTTTTTATTTCCAAAAGGTGCAGAGCGTCAGGCGTCTCGTGAGCCTACCGCTTCCTCGGCCCCTTTCTGGGCTTTCCACGGTAACCGGCCCCAGGTTGGTGGAAGTCTTTGGGACGCGGTCCAGCCTTGGGCGCTGTAGGGCCGCCATCGCTGTCCTTCACCGCCGCTTGCAACTTCCGAACTTCGGGTTCTGTCAATTCGCGCCAACTGCCGGGCTCCAATCCATCGCTGGATAGGTGCATGATACGGGTGCGTTCGAGATAGACCACTTCGTGCCCCACGTATTCAGCCATTCGGCGGATTTGACGGTTCAGACCTTGTACAAGAATGATTTTGTAGCTGTTGGCTCCGGTTCGGCGGATGTCGCAGGGAAGCGTTCGGGTCCCGAGCATGGGAACCCCTTGGGCCATCTTTTGGATCGCTTCATCCGAAATAGGCTTCTTCACCCGAACAAAGTACTCCTTCGGGTGTGCATTGCCCGCCCGCAAAATCTTATTGACCGAATCGCCATCGTTCGTCAGCAGCAGTAGCCCCGTCGAATCCTTGTCCAAACGTCCGACCGTAAAAATGCGTTCCGGGTAACGGATGTAATCGACCACATTCCCACGAATACTTCGATCCGTTGTCGAGGTGATTCCCGCTGGTTTGTGCAGCAAAATAAAGACCGCCTGAGGCTTGGCTTCCGCATGAAGCACCTGGCCGTGCACTTCCACCCGATCGCCTGGCTTCACCGTATCGCCAAGGACGGCTTTTCGCCCGTTCAAACGGACGGCTCCAGATTCGATAGCACGATCCGCCTCCCTCCGGCTGCAAACGCCGTGGCTGCTGATGTATTTATTGAGGCGAATGCCGGTTTCCATAGCTCCGCGAAAGTACGAAGCCCCTTGGTGCTTTAGGACCTAAAGCGCTTGGCTAAAACAATGTACGCGAAAGCGCACATACCTATGCCCATACCAATGAAGAGTCCTGGAACCAAGTGGCCCAAGGCCATGCCGATTCCCATCCCGCCCATCATGGCACCTACAAAGGACAATCCGCCTGCAATTTTTTGTGCATCATTCATGGTTGAAAAGCGTATTTTGGACAAGGTAGCTCAATTTATATGGACCCTTCATGCATAAAGCTAGTCAGTTATCGCCCTGCTTGACCTACAGGTACCGCTTGGACCGGCTATGGGACGACAGCAAGCCCGCTCTACTCTTTGTACTCTACAATCCGAGTACCGCTGATGCTTCCCAAGATGACCCCACCCTCCGACGCTGTATAGGTTTTGCTCAGTCCTGGGACTACGGCGGGCTTTGTGTCATCAACCTCTACTCCTTGAGAACCCCAGATCCCAAAACGTTGCGTGCACATCCACGTCCGAAAGGCCCAGACCACGAACGTGTTTTTCAAGAAGCCTTGGAGGGTCATTCCCATGTCGTTTGTGCATGGGGACTCCAAGGGGGACCGATTTCCCGCCATTTTAGCCCCGGGACCCACCGAATTTTTCACCTAGGGCTGAATCGGGACGGAAGCCCCAAACATCCTTTGTACTTACCTTCGAGCACACTCCTTCAAGAGTGGCAAACACGTACCTAAATGACAGCCCCTCCCTCCTCGCCTGACCAAGGTTTCTACCTTCGGGAAATTGGGCCGTTGGATGCCGCTTTTATTCAAAAACTTACGAATACATCGGGCTGGCTGCAGCACATTGGCGACCGTGGAACGAAGTCTATGGAAGGCTCCCTCGCGTACATTGCGCGCGCCTACACGGAGCCCTATGCGCGCGTGGGCTTTGGACTATGGGCGGTGGTTAGCCGATCGAGTCAACAGCCCATGGGCGTTTGTGGCCTTGTATCTAGACCCGATGCGCCAGCCCCGGACCTGGGCTTTGCCTTGTTGCCTGAATTTGAAGGACAGGGCTGGATTCGCACGTCGAGTCGCCTTGTTTTAAGCCATGCCAAGGAGCACCTTAAACTGACCTTGGTGGACGCCTATGCGAATGAGGACAATGTGCGCAGCCGTAAGACCTTGGAGGCTCTGGGATTTGCGTGTTTGAACTGTGCAGAGAACCCCCTTTTTGGCGCTGTGGTGTGCCACTACCGACTGCAGTTTCAGAAATAAAAAAAGCCCACCGGAGTGGGCTTTTCGTTAGTGCTGAACCGAGAAGACTCGGCGCTCTATGCCTGTTGGGCTTTCCCAAGTGAGGACGTAGGAGCCATTGGGCAAATCGGCTACATGCACCTGGGCACTTGGTTCCAGCGTTTTAACGATTTGCCCCATCAGGGTGTAGAGGACTATTTTACCCTGCGGAGCTTGGCTGAGGTACAAGACATCTTTGGCCGGGTTGGGCATGAGTTGAATCTGTGAGGCGTCAGATTCATCGAGGCCAACGCCTTGGACTTGGACTTGAATTCGGACCGTATCGGCCGCCAAACGGCCCCAACGAACGGCTTGAAGCTCACCTGTTGCAGCAGTCCACTGAACTTCCGCGGGATCCGACATAGTAGCGGGATAGGACACCCATGTACCCCCATTCAACAGCCAGGTCACCGAATCAATCATGGCCGTAGAGCTCAACTGGTAGGTTGACGTCGACATCCAAGTGGGCGTAGTGGAACCTACCATGATGGCGCCCACAAAGGGCAAATACACCGTGTGGGTATCCGCCGCGAGGGCCTTACCGCATCGACCCACAGCCGTGCTGCTGTCTGAAGCGGTGTATACGATCAGCTTGCCCATGCCGGAAACGGCGTTTGGAAGGCTCAAGGAAAGAACGTCTGTCATTACCGCAGTGTCCCAATTCGCGCTCAATTGGCTGGCAAAACCACTGCTGACACCCGATTGGGTCCATTCAAATTCATTCAAGCCATCCGTGATGGACCCCTTGAAAACTTTGTTGTGCAGGTACAAATCGAGTACCCCAGGAATTACCGAGGTAGCTGAATCCACCGAAATCGTACCGCCACCGCCCGTGGTGATGTAGACGGGCACTTCGCGCATGGAATAGCCGATGCGGTACCACGCAGCGTTGGTGCTGTCGTAGACGTATTCGTCTGCGCGGAAGGCAATCGTAGACTGCAGGGTCGTGGACGGTTTAAAGGTCAAAACACCCGTAGTGGGGTCTAAGGTCAGCGGATGGGAAGGGCTGCAATCAAAGGGATTTGTAGCACTGTAGCCCGTCGCATAGACCACAGAGGTTCCTGCGGCAGACAGGGCCGGGCGAAGTACCAGCGCTGTGCTGTCGCCATCGATTTCCTGCGTCGCCATATTCTGCTGGTGAAGTTGGTGAACGGCTCCACTCAGACTGCCCATGGGTGCCCATTTGACCGCATTGTTGTACGGGCGTAGGCCGCTTGCCAAATTGAGTTTAGCCTCCAGGTAAATTTGCTGGGAGGCACTGTTCACCAGCGTGGTGGCTCCATTGGGTCGGCAACATACCGACCAGGAGAACGTGTAGTTCGCCAGGGAGTTGAACGTCACAGTACCCGCGTATTCATGCACCTGCAAATTGCTACCGCCATTGGAGCAAAGGCCTCCACCCACATTCGTCACCGAATACGCTGGCTTGGTCAAGTTGACAAGCACCGAATACGTTGCGCCGCCCCCTGTTACGGTAACCGTATTTGTTTGAGGCATCGAGACACCATAGGCATCATTGTACAAGGTGAGTAAGACTTTGTACGTGGAAGTCGCACCTGTTGTCGACATAAACTGGTAGGACAGGTCCCCTCCAATGAGGTGGCTCGCTTGAGCTGAAAAGCCCATTCCGAGTAGGAATGCGAGAGCGAAAGCTAATTTCTTCATAGGGCCATTCTTAGTATGGATATCAAAGATACTTGTAGTGCATAGACAAAGTGCACCTATAGCATGTAGCGAGGACGCCCCTGTGTGAACGACGGCAATGAGCGAGATTACGGATATTTAAGAAAGACACTGGTGGTTTTATCAATAATTGACAGGTTTTTACTCCGAAGTATTTTCACTTTTGCAGAAACTAACACACCCACGAGTATGAAAAAATGGTTCTTTATTTTCTGCGTTTCACTGTCAAGCTTGGCATTTGGCCAAGAGGGACAAGGGGCAACACTTCATTCGAGTCGGTACATTTTCAGCCCGAGCGGTTTTAACTTACCCAAGGACTCTATTTACTTGAACTGGATTGGACCCCTTTTGGATGTGCAGTTTGCCCCGACCGAAAATATCACATTGGGTATCGGAACACCCGCTTTTGCAGGAGTTTATGTCAACGGCGGCTATTCCTTGACGCTGAATGAAAATGCCACTGCTAAAGTGGGTGCCTTGTATGGCATGCCTACCATCGGACAAGCCAGCTTTGGTTTGCCTTTTGCAGTTGTTACCCTTGGCCAGCCGAATGCGAATTTTACCTTTGGTGTGGGATATGGCTTTGGCACGGGAGATTTTGCTGGTGAATTAGACGGTGTTGCAATAAATTTTGCAGGCTACAAAGATTTTGGCGGCAAGACCGGATTGCTATTTGAAAGCTGGTATTTACCCGAGATTGAGACCTACCTTATTGCCCCTGCCTTTCGGATTTATACGAAGCGCGACCGCCGGTACTGGAATATTGGCTTCTTGGGTGCCCGGTATTCGTACCAAGAAACTGACTATCCTATTCTTGGCTACGATACCAACTTTGACGGTGTTGTCGATGTCACGCAGCAGCCTTCGAATCCGAATTACTATACCATCTATGACTATGACAACCCCATTATCGAGCGATTCTGGGACACCTTCCGATTCCCCATCTTCTCCTACGCGATGTATTTCTAACCGCTTATCACTTGAATTAGCGCCGTGTCTAGACTCGTCTTGGCACGGCGTTTTTTTTGCACTCACTTCAATGTCGCGAGCGCAGCGCGTAAGAACTGGACCAAATCAGCGTCCAAGGGCAAATCTGGATCTGAATACGTTGCAAGTCGCTGACCGGGGATATCGGCCTTGAGGGTATGCGTCATGGCAGGACAGAAATGCAGATGCGCATTTGGGCCGTTTTGCGCCCCCCAGGCACGCAGAGCTTCGGTCGGTTGGACCTGAATGTCCTTGCCTCCGTAAATGATGTAAATAGGCAATTCTGCGGGCAAAGCGTTTAAATTCTCCATGGGCTCATCCTGGAACCAGTCTACCAAATAGGGCTGTATGGATGGCCGAAAAAGCGATAGCAATGCGGGCGGTGACGGGCGCCCCAGGAGATGGCCTTCCTTCAGACTATCTAAACTGGTTTTGGCAAATTGACCGTATTCCGAATCCGGCGCCAATTGGCGACTCAATTGCTCCCAAAGGATGTCCGCTGCATTTTCTCCGGGCGGGGCTAGTAAAACAAGCCCCTTCAAGCCTGTCGGTCTGCGTTTGGCTGCCCAGGTCAAGGCGATTTGACCGCCTTCACTGTGGCCCACGAGCACCAGGGATTCATAGCCGAATTGCTTCCCCAACGCCCACCAGGCTTCATACTCTTGGACATTTCCCGAGTAGCTCAAACTTCCCTCTCCCCCCTTCAAACTGCTCTCTCCGACCCCCCGTTTATCCACTTGCAGCGTGGAAATACCTTGGGATTGAAGCACCGCCGCAAGATGATCGTACATGTTGGTTTGCAGGCTGGGGCCCGTTCCATTTCCATGTCGGTCTGTCGGGCCAGACCCGGCCAGAATAATGGCCAGCGCTTTAGGGGATTTCCTAGCTTGCTTCACATGGCTTAGCGTCCCTTTTAGGACATCATCCCCGGCCTGAATAAAAACATCTTCCGATTTTACAGATTGGCCCCAAAGGCATGCCGATGAGACTACAAGCGCCAAAAGGGTGGCCACCAAGCGGTTCATTTTCATCCTAAAAAGGTAGGGGCTTTGGGTGATTTAACGCACATAGTGCTGCGCGTCTTAGCCTACATTTGCCGCGTTGTAGAATTCTCCGGAATTCCATGATACGTCGAACCCCCGCGATGCACACCGTGGGGGTTCTTTTTTGTCGGGAAGTTTGGGCTTAGCCTTGGGCTAGTTTGGACCCAAATACCTTCTTCAAAAGCTCACTGGTCCGCGCGATGGGATCCTTCCGAATTTTGGCTTCTTGCACCGCAATTTCTTGGAACATCGCCGTGGTGGCTCGCTGATTCACATAGGTAGGCAAATCCGTTTCAATATCCTGCGAAAGTCCGAGCAGACCTTTGTTCGCATTGAGGGCTTGTACCAATGGGGTCCAGTATTTGGCTACATCTACAGCTTTAAGCGCACGGTCAATGACAGGTGCAAACGCTTGCTGAACAGCAGGTTCTGTTTCACTTTTGAGATAGGCGGTTGCGGCACCGTCGCCCCCTTGAAGGATGCCTAGGGCATCCTGAATCGTCATGGTGAGGATGGCTTCTTTGAATATGGGTGCTGCTTCTTGAACGGCCTTTTCCGCACCTTCATTCATGGCTGAAATCAGCCCATCCAGCTTGGGCCCCACCGTAGCGTTCAGCACCGGATTCTTGCGCACTTTGTCTTCCAACGCCTTGATTTCTGGTGGCAAGGGAATGCGGTAGACTGGACTTTGGGCAAAGCCGCCAACTTGGCTCAGTTGCGCTACCCCTGTTGACACGCCCGCGTCAAGGGCTTCTTTGAGGCCTTGACCTATTTCTTTCGCACTAGGACCGGCTTCTGCACCTTGTAGGTTCTTCAAGCCTTGGAGGGCTTGCGCTGCACTCGCGGGTGGCGCCGGCAGTTTAATCTGCGCACAGGCACTGAAGGTCGCGCCAACCAGCATTGCGGAAAACAAAAGACTACGCATAGCAAGAGTTTTTTAGGGAATGCTATGCAAAGCGAATGCCGAAGATTACAAGCCTTCGGCGTAGGCCTTAAAATTGTTGAGAATCATCTGCCAGCCGGCTTGCTGCATCTCAAAGGGATTTTGGTCTTCCGCTTCAAAGCGCTCGACCACATGCACCCCACCAGGCACTTCTTCGAAGGTGACCCAAATCTTTCGGTCGTCTCCCATCGTAGAATGCAACGCCTTGTGGTGCTCCACCAGCGTGTAGGTCGCCCCGAATTCAAAGCCAAAGCTGCCGTCACGGGCTTCCATTCGGGCCGTGTAGGCACCCCCCACGCGAACGTCCGATTTTGCCCACGGGCAATGCCAGCTAGCATCGGCAAAGTTCCATCCGGTGATGTGTTCACCTTCGGTCCATGCAGACCAAACGGTAGCCAAATCGGCTTGGACCGTAGCTTCAATCGTAACCTGCGGACGCATGCTTACGCGAACAAAGGCTTATCCTTCATCATAGCGACCACAGCATCTCCAACAGCCTTGATTTTGGCGGCGTCTTCGGCGTTCATAAGAACCTCATCGATAAATCCAGCGATGCTGTCCATGTCGGATTCTACACAACCACG
>CAXRFY010000131.1:0-13598 GCA_964229925.1 Schleiferiaceae bacterium | reverse complement strand
GTCGGCGAGGTCACCCAGGCCGAACGCGTTCCATTGCCCAGCGCAAACCCCAGCGTTCCGTATTCAATCTGGTGGTGCGTGCCACTCGCGGAATAGCTAATCGTGATACTGTTGGTCGTCCGCGAGGCCAAGGACACAGTCGTAGGCGTGTTGCAGCCCAACAAGGGCTGCGTTTGCCACATCAAAAGGGCGGCAAACAAGGCGGAAAATAGGCGTAATCTGAGCATAGTACTTAGGAAGTACAAAGAAACGGCCCTTCTGGTTCATGCACGCGCGCAGGAGGCCCAAAGGCCCGGTTGACTGAACGAAAGGGCGTAAATTTGGGGCATGCGAAAGCTCGTAGTCCTCCTGTTTCTGCTTTTGGCGCTCTTCCCGAGCGTCCACAGCACCCTAGAGGCCTGGGAACATAGCCACCACAGCCACGCGGCGGCCTGTGAAGAGGAAGGCGCCCATATGCACCCCAAAGAGGTGCATTGCGAGCTAGATCACTTTGCTTTTTTGAGTACGCCTTGGGAGCCCCATTTCTTCCAATGTGCCCCCCATTTTCTCCCAGCTCAAACGCCCCAAACGGCCTATGAATCGCCTGCCGCGGTTCTATGGATTGGAAAGACAGACGCGCGCGGTCCCCCCAGCGGGAACCTGTTCGCAAACGTCTAATTTCCAAAACCTTATTTCATGATTTTACCCATCCTGGGCGGGCTCTTGAGCGCGTCCTTGGGCAGCGTAGACACGCTCCCAGAACCTGAACTTTACCTTGAACTTTCTGAGGCCCACGTCTGCGCCTCCGAGGGCGTCGTTCAAGCAAACGAAGCGGCCACCTTTGCGGCTGTTCGCCCCTTTGCCCAAGGGGATCCCCTCCAAATGCGTCGCCTTTCGGACCAAAGTCCCAGCCTGCAGTGGTCTTCCGCCGGGGGCCAAGCCCTCAAGCCCGTCCTCCGAGGCCTTGGCGGAAACCGCGTCTTAACGGCCTTCCAGGGTTGGCGCTACGACAACCTGCAAGGAGGGCTGGATCACGGCCTTGATTTTCCGCTTTTGGGCGTCGACCATGCCGAAATTTTACTCGGCCCAAACACCCTAGCCTTGGGAACAGACGCGCTCAGCGGGGTTTTGTATTTTACCGATGTCCGTCCCAAGTCGAACCGTCAAAGGCAATTGCAAGGCTTTGCTGGTAGCAATCTTTTAGGAGGACAATGGACGTATCATGGGCCAGGTAAAGCCTTGACGCCCTATTTCATGGGTGTTTCTTCCGCAAATCAGTCCGAGTACCGGGATGCCAATGGCGATACTGTCCACGGTAGCGACGGTCATACGCGGGCATTTAGAGCCCTTTGGAATTGGGGCAGTTCGGAGGCAAGTAAGGGCCAGCACCGTATGAGTTTCACGGCTACCGGGCGCCAGCTTGGAGTCCCAGAGGGCCCTTTGGCACATGTGGATAGCGCGGATGAACATTCGGGCCATACTCAAAGCATTCAAGGCCTTTATTGGGCTTTGGAAAGTCAATGGCAAAAAGGGGTTTGGCGTGTTCGTTCTCACCAAGGAATCAATCAAAGCCTTCGCGAGGAAAAAGAAGGGGACGAGGTACATATTGGGTTTGCTATGCGCATGATAAGCTCGACAACGAGTGCCACACGTTCGCGGCCATGGCCGTCGAAGACCTTACCTGGAGGAATGGAAGAAACGTTTGGAATTCAAGCATTTAGTCGAAATGTAACCAACCTTCCAAATGCCGAAGAAAGTGTCTACCCCGACGCCCAGCAAGGCTATCTAGCAGGCTTCTACCACCGCGCATTGCGCTTCAAGCATGTAGAGGCCTCCGCGGGCCTCCGCGGGGAATGGGGAACCTTTCCCGTTTGGAGCGGTCTGGCACGTCTCTCATGGACCCCCCGCGAAAACAGCCATGGACAGCTGCGTGTGAGTCGGGGCAGCCGCGCCCCGCAACTCGAGGAGCGCTATGCCTTCGGCAACCACATTGGCGCGGGGCGCTTTGAAATCGGCGATTCCACGCTTGGACCCGAAAAACTCTGGAACCTCGACGCCCAATGGCACTGGGAGGGACGCTTCCTGGACCTGCAAGTGGGGAGCTTCTACCAGCGCTACGACGACTTCATTGCCTTGAACCCCGAGGAGCGCGATGGCGGCTGGGTCTTTGTCTACGGAGCCGCACCCGCTGTGCTTGCAGGAGGAGAAGTTTCGGTGCACGCCCACCAGGGACCCTGGCACGTTCAGGCCATGTACGCCAGTGTGTATGCCCAGCGGCCGAGCGGCGAACCCCTTCCCAGTGTGGCCCCCACCAAGTGGAGTACGGTCCTGCGCTACCAAAACGCTGCGCACAAGATCCCGTTGATGGTGCACGTGGTAGCCGAATATTTTGACACCAAAACGCGACTGGCCTACAGCGAACAGCTCTTTTGGGGCACGACGTATTTACCGGGTTACCTGCTCGTGCATGCGCAAGTAGCGGCCACGTTGAGCGATCGCACTTCTCTAGAAATGGGGGTGGACAATTTGTTCAATGCCGCCTATGCGCACCCGTTGAGTTTGGCCCAGCAGGTGGGTGTTTTGGAACCTGGTCGTCAGGTTCGTTTGACGCTAATCTATCAGTGGTAAAGGGACATAGCGCAAATTTGGGGAAGTTGTAGTACCTTTGCCGCAACTTCGTGAGCAACAACACAGAGGGGACCGCGAGTCCCCTCTTTTGTTCTCTAAACTTTCGTTCAAGGATGACACAGGTCGAATTGGAAACTTTGGTTCAGCAGGAACTCGCCGCGTGCGGGGCGTTTTTGGTGGAATTCAGCATGAATGCAGACAACCAGATCCGGGTGTATGCAGACATGGTGGAAGGCCATATTTCGATTGACCAGCTGAAGAAATTGAGCCGTGCCGTAGAGGGTGCTTTGGGAGAGGATTCGGAAAATTATTCCATTGAAGTGTCTTCCCCCGGCATGTTTGCCCCCTTCAAAGTGCCTGCACAGTTTACCAAGCACATTGGTCGCCAGGTGAAAGTGAACCGAATTTCCAGCGGTACATCGCTCAAAGGCACGCTAGAGCGTTACGACGGCGAGACGATTACCCTGCATTGGACGGAGCGAGTTCCCAAGCCTTCGGGCAAGGGCAAAGTAACGGTAGACGTTCGCGAAGAGCTCGCTCTTTCGGATGTCTCAAAAATTGTTTTGGAGTTCAAATTCTGATTTTTCCCTAACCATGGAAAACCTAGCCATCATCGAATCCTTCGGCGAGTTCAAAGACGAAAAGAACATCGACCGCGTAACCCTGATGTCCTTCATTGAGGAGGCCTTCCGCGTACAGCTTCGCAAGAAGTACGGCACGGACGAGAACTTCGACGTGATTGTAAACCCCGACAAGGGCGACTTGGAAATCTGGCGCAACCGCACCATCGTAGAAGACGGTGCTGTCGAGAACGAAAACGAAGAAATCGCGCTTTCGGCCGCTTTGAAAATCGAGCCTGACTTTGAAGTGGGCGAAGAAGTGTCTGAAGAGATTAAAATGTTGGATTTGGGCCGTCGTTTCATCCTGGCCTTTCGCCAAACCTTGGTGCAGAAAGTGCAAGAGCACGACAGCAACGAGCTTTTCAAGCGCTACAAGGGCATGGAAGGCGAGATCATTTCTGGCGAAGTGCACCACGTGCGCAACCGCGAATTGATCATTTACGACGACCAGCAAAACGAATTGATCCTTCGCCGCGACGAAATGATCCCCGAAAAGGATTTCTTCCGCAAGGGCGACACGGTACGCGCCGTAGTGAAGAGTGTAGAGGTACGCGGTACCAAGCCCTTCATCTTGTTGAGCCGCACCGCCGACCTCTTCTTGGCGAAGTTGTTTGAAAGCGAAATCCCCGAAGTATTCGACGGCATCATTACCGTTAAAGGTGTGGTTCGCATCCCTGGCGAAAAGGCGAAAGTGGCCGTTGAGAGCTACGACGACCGCATCGACCCTGTGGGCGCATGTGTCGGTATGAAGGGTTCACGTATCCACGGTATTGTTCGCGAACTCCGCAGCGAGAACATCGACGTGATCAACTACACGACCAACCAGCAGCTCTACATTCAGCGCGCGCTTTCTCCTGCCAAAATCAGCACCATGAGCATGGACGAGGAAAACCGCCACGTAGACGTGTACCTGCCTGCGGATCAGGTCAGCTTGGCCATTGGCCGCGGCGGTACCAACATTCGTTTGGCCAGCCGCTTGACCAATTACGAAATTGACGTGTACCGCGAAGACGTGGTTCACGAGGAAGACGTTGAGCTCTTGGAATTTGCCGACGAAATTGAAGGCTGGGTCATCGAACAGCTCCGCAAGAGCGGCTACGATACCGCCAAGAGCATCTTGAACGCTGAAATCGAAGACGTGGCTCGTCGTGCCGATTTGGAGGTGGAAACCATCGAAGAAGTGCGCACCGTCTTGAAGAAAGAGTTTGAAGATCAATAATTTTATAGCCTAGCAGCGAAATTTGCATTTATGAGTAGTTACCGAATTAGCAAGGTTCTTAGCGAGTTAAACATCGGCCTCGATACCGCCGTGGACTATTTGACGTCCAAGGGGCACGAGGTGGAAAAGAATCGTAACGCCAAAATCGATCAGGCGCAGTACGATCTCTTGCTGCAGAATTTTGCCTCGGACAAATCCAGCAAGGACAAGGCCGAAACTTTAATTCAGCAGAAGCGTGAAGAGAAGGAAGCCATCCAGGCGGAACGCGAGGAAGCGGCCGAAAAGGCCAAACCCGAAGTCATCCGAGGAACGGCAAAACTCGACGGCCCAAAGATCTCAGGTAAGATCGACCTGAGCCCCAAGCCCGCTGCCAAGAAAGAGGAACCTGCAGCTAGCCCCGCGGCTGAAGCCCCTGCTGCTCCCACCGCTGAAGCTCCTGCTCCTGCTGCTCCCGCTGCTCCTGCAGCTGAAGCCCCTGCTGCTCCCGCCCAAACGGCGAAGGAAGAGGCTCCTGCTACTCCTGCTACTCCTGCGGATGAAGCTCCTGCTGCAACCGAGGCACCCAAAGAAGACGGTACCCACGCCACCCAGTACCAAAAACTGGATGGCCCCAAACTCACGGGTCAGAAAATTGACTTGACGCAGTTTGCCAAGAAGCCCAAGCCCGCAGGTGAGGCTGGCAAGCGCAAGCGCATCAAGACCGAAGGCCTTCAGAAGCCCGCCGCCGGCGGTGGCCGCACTACGACTGGTGCAGCCTCTGTAGGCGGTCCTGGTCGCCGCGACAACAACCGCCCTGGGTTGGGAAGCCGCCGCGGCGCGCCTGCCCCTGCACCCAAAGAGGTGTCCAAGGAGGATATCGAACGCAAAATCAAGGAGACGCTCGAGAAATTGGGCGGAGGCCGCAAGTCCAAGGGATCCAAAATGCGTCGTGACAAGCGCGCCGAGCGCAGCGAGCGCCGCGAAATGGAGGAACTCGAGCGCATGGAGGGCGAAAAGACCCTCAAGCTCACCGAGTTCGTGACCCTCTTGGAGGTCGCCAACATGATGAGCGTATCCCCCACGGAGGTCATCTCCACCTGTATGTCTTTGGGCATCATGGCGTCGATGAACCAGCGTTTGGACAAAGAGACCCTGACGATTGTAGCCGACGAATTTGGCTACGAAGTAGAGTTTGTCGATGAGGAAATGCAGGAGGTATTCAACGAAGAGGACAAGGAAGAAAACTTGCTGCCTCGTTCGCCTATCGTGACGGTCATGGGCCACGTTGACCACGGTAAAACCTCTTTGTTGGACTTTATCCGAAGCGCCAACGTCATCGCGGGCGAAGCGGGCGGTATCACCCAGCACATCGGTGCGTACAGCGTTCAGCTCCCCACGGGCCAAACGATTGCCTTCCTCGATACCCCCGGTCACGAAGCCTTCACGGCCATGCGTGCCCGCGGTGCTCAGGTGACGGACATCGTTATCATTGTGATTGCGGCGGACGATTCGGTCATGCCCCAAACGAAAGAAGCCATCAGCCACGCTCAAGCGGCCGGTGTGCCTATCGTATTCGCCATCAACAAGGTGGATCGCCCCAGTGCGAATCCCGAACGCATCAAGGAGCAATTGAGCCAAATGAACCTCCTCGTCGAAGACTGGGGCGGTAAAATTCAGTCGCAAGAGATTTCGGCTAAGACCGGTCTCAACGTGGACAAATTGCTCGAAAAAGTATTGCTCGAAGCCGAAATGCTCGACCTCAAAGCCGATCCCACGCGTTTGGCCAAGGGTACCGTCATTGAAGCCACCCTCGACAAAGGCCGCGGCTATGTCACGACTCTCTTGAACCAAACCGGTACCCTCCGCATTGGCGACTACATCCTCGTAGGCCCCTACAGCGGCAAGGTGCGCGCCATGATGGACGAGCGCGGCAACAAACTCAAGGAAGTAGGCCCCTCCATGCCCGTATCCATCCTTGGTTTGGACGGCGCCCCTCAAGCCGGCGACAACTACGTCGTCATGGAAGACGAGCGCGAAGCCAAGAACATCGCCACGCGTCGCCAGCAATTGGCCCGCGAGCAAAGCGTACGTTCTCAGAAGAACCTCACCCTGGAAGAAATCGGACGCCGTTTGGCCGTTGGCGACTTCCAAGAGCTCAACATCGTTTTGAAGGGCGACGTGGACGGTTCGATCGAAGCCTTGTCCGACTCACTCCAGCGTTTGAGCACGGAAGAAATTCAGGTCAACATCATCCACAAAGCGGTGGGTGGCATTACCGACAGCGACGTTCTGTTGGCGACCGCTTCTAAAGCTATCATCGTAGGCTTCCAGGTTCGTCCTGCCGCATCTGCCCGAAAGCTAGCCGAAAAAGAAGACATCGAAATTCGCCTCTACAGCATCATCTACGATGCCATCAACGACATCAAAGACGCCATGTCCGGCATGCTTTCCCCCGACCTCAAGGAGGAAGTCACCTGTACCCTGGAGATTCGCGAAACCTTCAAGATCTCCAAAGTGGGCACCATCGCCGGCTGTATGGTCACCGATGGCACCATCACCCGCAACACCCGCGTCCGCATCATCCGCGACGGCGTCGTGGTCTACACGGGCGAACTGGGCTCACTCAAGCGCTTTAAAGACGACGTCAAAGAAGTCAAGAAGGGCATGGACTGTGGTCTGAACATCAAGAACTTCAACGACATCAAAGTCGGCGACGTGATTGAAGGCTTCCAAGAAATCGAAGTTCAACGGGAGATTTAAGTAAGTAGCTAGAAGGCTAGGTAGCTAGAGAGCTAGAAAGCTCGGGCTTCGCCCTGAAGCTAGAGAGCACGTGCTGCGCATTGTGGCTAGAGAGCTCGGGCTTTGCCCTGAAGCTAGAAAGCACGCGCTTCGCGCTGTAGCCTTTACGCTTAAACGCTTAATCTCTTTTACCCTTAAACCAGGTTGTGGACCTTCGTTGCGCGCGGGGACTTTCCGTTATTTGCCAAGCTCTAGCCCTCTAGCCCTCTAGCCCTCGAGCCCTCTAGCCCTCTAGCCCTCTAGCCCTCTAGCCCTCTAGCCCTCTAGCCCTCTAGCTCTCCTCCCACTCCAGGGACTCAAAAAAGCGCACGACTTCGGATTCAAAGAAGGCGTTGACGGGTGCGAGGGAGTCTGCGTTGGGTTCGGCGAAGACATAGGCGGCACCGCGGATGAAGTGGCTGGTGCTGTCGGTCGCAAAGAACTGAATGGGCGACGCGGCGTTGCCTTGGAGTTTGAAGAGGATGCCGTAGACCTTCTTCTCGGGGTTGACGTAGAGTTTTTGGGTGATGCCGTCGGCCACCACGGAATGTTTGTAGGCCAGAGTGTGGGCGTCGTCGATGAGGGTGCCCAGATTCCCGTTGACGGGTTTGTAGGTCAGCTGCATGCGGCCGCGGCACCAGGGGTAGACCAAGTCGCCCCAGTCTTGTTCGCCTTTGCTTTCCCACTGGGCGGAGCCGTGGACGGCGAGGTTGAAGTTTTGGACCGCACCGGGGCCGGCGATGGCGGCCAGGGAGGTGGGTTCCAAGGCGGGCGCTTCGATGCGGATGTAGCCGGCGCGTTTGGGCAGGGTATCGCTGGAAGGCCAAAGCAGGACGGCCAGGATGGAGAGGCCCAGGAGGGCGCTCAAGGAAATGAGCCAAGTGCGCTTAGAGGCCATCGCGGTCGACTTTTACTTTTACCCGAACAATGCGTCGTCGGTCGCAGGCTTCCACGGTCCAGACGACGGGTCCCGTTTCGATGGATTCGCCTTTGTGGGGCATTCGGTTCAATTGTTCTAGGATTAAACCAGCCACCGTGTCGGCCTCACCGCGGTAGGAATCCAAGGCATCCGGATCCAAATCCACAGCTCGGAAGAGGTCGGACAACTGGGCGCGCGCCTCAAAAACGTAGGTGTCGTCGTCCAACTGAGAGAAGAGTTGCTCTTCGGTATCAAATTCGTCGCGGATTTCGCCGACGATTTCTTCCATGACATCTTCGAGGGTGACCAATCCGGAAATGCCACCGAATTCATCCACCACCAGAGCCATGTGCATCTTTTTCTCTCGAAAATCCCCCAGGAGGTCGTCGATTTTCATGCCTTCGGTGACGAAGAAGGCGGGGCGCGCCAATTCGGTCCAGGAAAAATCCACAGGAGCGTCCAAATGTTTGAGCAAGTCCTTCGCGTGCAGGACGCCGGCGATGGTGTCGAGGTTTTCGGTGTAGACGGGGACACGGGAGTAGCCGTTTTCGGAAACGGCCTCCAAAATGGTGGGCAAGTCTTTGGCGCCGTCCACGGCAAAGACGTCCTGACGGGGGGTCATGATCTGCTTGACACTGGTCGTGCCAAATCGCACAATTTCACGGAGGAGGCGCTGCTGTTCGGGCGTGGTCGCTTCGTCAGCAGTCAAGTCCAACGCATCTTCCAGTTCCTCGACGGTCAGGGATTTGTTCTTGCTGCTGCGTTCGATGAAGCGGCTGGAGCCGACCAAGGCGCGGCTGATGGGTTCGAGCACCTTCATGCTGCCTTGGATGAAGGGCGAAATGCTCTTGGCCCAGGAGAGGCCGTGGCTTGCCGCGTAGGTTTTGGGCACCACCTCCCCAAAAATCAACAAGAGGGCCGTCACCAAAACGGTCTGAATGCCCACCGCCAACCAAGGGTGGTCCGCGAAGTTGAATATCAAGGCCGTCACATAGGTGGACAGCAGAATGAGGGCCAAATTGAAGAGGTTGTTCAGCACCAGCAGCGAGGCGAGGAGCTTTTCGGGGTGCTTTAGGACGTCCAGTACGCGTTCGGCCGCCGGGCTATTCTCTTCGTTGAGCGCCGCTTTGTCTTTGGGGGTCAGGGAGAAAAAGGCCACTTCGGAAGCCGATGCGACTCCAGAGCCCACTAAAAGCAGCCCCATCATCGCAATCGGGCCTAAGGCCTCTGCGCTAAAGGGAAGAAAAATATCCGGTAAAAGGGTCGGGTCAGGGTCCAAGGAAGGGCGTTTGGTTCACACGTGGAGATTAGAACGGAAAGTCATCCTCTCCTTGAGCATCGCTAGCATCGTGACCGTAGTCCTGATCCTCGTCGCTGTGGCGGTAGGCGCTGCGGGGCGTGCCAGCGGCGTCTTCTCGGTTGCGCATGGGGTTGGGTCCCAGCATCGTCATGGAATCGGCGGACACCTCCACGTTGTAGCGCGTTTGGTTGTATTCGTCGGTCCATTGGCGCGAGCGAATTTTCCCTTCAATAAAGACTTTGTCGCCTTTTTTCAGGTAGCGCTCACAGATTTCACCCAAACGGGGCGAACGCACCACAATCGTGTGCCATTCGGTGTTTTCGCGGCGATTTCCGTCGCGGTCTGTGTAGTTTTCGGTCGTTGCGATGGGGAAGCGGACTAACATGCCGCCGTTGTCAAAGTTGCGCACTTCGGGGTCCTTCCCGAGGTTGCCGATCAACATGACTTTATTCAGGGTACCAGCCATTTGTATGAATTGTAAAAATCAAATGTAGTTTTTTTCCTTCAACCACCACCGAATCGGCACAGGTATTCCTATTTGAGCCAATTCTTCCGGGCGTACCCAGTGAAGGTCTGCGCCTAACTCGGCCCGAACGTCCACCGTTGCCTCTGGAAAATAGAGGTGTAGCTTTCGGTGCGATAACAGGTGGACGGTCTCCAAACCTGCACCAAAGTCGACGCCTTCCAAAGGCGCTTCTGGGAAGCACCAGAGCCCGGCCCAAATGCCCGTTTGCGGCCGTCGGACCACAGCTACTTTGCCACTCCGCATCAACACATGGAGCGATAGGAAAACTTTTTTTGCAGGCTTTTTGGGCGTTTTAATCGGGAAGGAGGTCTGCGTTCCTCGGCGGTTCGCTTCGCAATGCCCTGCCAGTGGGCATTCCCCGCAGGAAGGCGATGTGGGGGTGCAGATGCGGGACCCAAGGTCCATGATGGCTTGGTTGCTGTCCCCGGGGCGATTTGGATCGAGAATGTCGACAGCCTCTGCGCTAAAAAAGCGGAGAGCAGCAGGCTTGTCTACGGGATCGGCATAGGCAAATAGGCGGCTGTACACGCGGAAGGCATTGCCATCTAAGGCGGGAACTCGGGCATCGAAGCATATGGAGGAGACAGCGGCTGCCGTGTAGGGGCCAATCCCTGGAAGCGCTTGCCAGCTGGGGGCATCTTGCGGCCATTCGGGGAGGGCGGCCAAGGCTTTCGCTGCTTTGTGTAGGTTGCGTGCCCGACTGTAGTAGCCCAAACCTGCCCAGGTTTGCAAAACGCGCTCTTGGGAAGCTGCGGCGAGGTCGTGGACAGTGGGAAATTCGGTGAGGAATTTCTCCCAATAGGGCAGGCCTTGTTCGACACGGGTCTGCTGTAGGATGATTTCGCTCAGCCAAATGGCATAGGGATTGCGGTCCACCCTCCAGGGCAGAGGTCGACGATGCTGGTCAAACCACTCGATTAGAGCGAGTTGAACCTTTAATTTCCATCTTGTTCGTTCAGCCACAATGCGTTAACTTTGCGCCCGCTAAAATAACCCCTTTATTCCCTGGGGGGCTGTCTCAGGGAATACCTATAAAATGTAAGTATTATGACTAAAGCGGACATCGTCACGCGTATCTCAGACCGCACTGGTCTGGAAAAATCAGATGTATTAGCCGTAGTTGAGGGCTTCATGCGCGAAGTAAAGTCGAGCATGGAATCCGGCGAAAATGTGTACCTCCGCGGTTTTGGTAGCTTCGTTTTGAAGAAGCGCGCAGAGAAAACCGGTCGCAACATTTCCAAGAACACCACACTTATCATCCCCGCTCACTATATTCCTTCGTTCAAGCCCGCCAAGACGTTTGCCGAAGAAGTAAAGAGCAACGTTGAGGTAAAAGGGTAAGAACTAGACGTAGACATGAAGCGCGCGTGGGTATATGCTGTTTCGGCTGTGGTTGTGGTGACCGCAGGCGTATGGCTATTGCCGCATGCGCCCAGTACCGAAGAGCCCGCTGCTCCCGAAGCCACCGCATTCAGTCCTTTGGATGCGAAGGTGCAAGAAGCCGTTGCCATCATTGAGTCTGGAGAAGGAAATCCGATGCAAGCCATTTTCGCCCTGCGCGAGGTGGTAGAAGAGGATTCCACGCACCGTGATGCCCAGTTTTATTTGGGACAATTCTCGATGCTATCCGGCCAATTTGACAAGGCGGTGGAGCGTTTCCAAATCGTACTTCAGCACCATGAAGACGACGTTTGGGCGGCTGTAGGACTGGCCCAAGCTCAATCCAAATTGGGCAATACAGAAGGGGCCATTCAAGGAATACAGTCATTTCTAGCCAATCATCCCAACACACCCGATGCCTCCAACTTGCAGACCCTTTTAGCGGAATTGCAAGCGGGAACGACGGAGGCAAACGAACCTAATTGATTGTTTCATTTTAATCGAAAGCATTATGCCTAGCGGTAAGAAAAGAAAACGCCATAAGATGGCTACTCACAAGCGTAAAAAGCGTTTGCGTAAAAATCGTCACAAGAAGAAGTAAGGGCTAAGCCATGCGTACCGAACTCATCATTCAAGCGAGTGAATCGGACGCAGTTATTGCCCTTCTTAAGGACGGCCGTTTAACGGAACTCGTACAGGAAGATGCTAAGCAGCAGTATTCCGTAGGAGACGTGTATTTAGGTCAGGTGCGCAAATTGGCACCGAGCCTAAATGCGGCATTTGTAGACGTGGGCTACGAGAAGGATGCCTTCTTGCACTACCACGATCTCGGTCCTCAAATTTCTTCGTGGCAGTCCTTCAACAAGAAAGTCCAGCTTGGGAAGCAGCCCGCAAACATTGCGGAGTACCCCTTGGAGCCCCTGATCGAAAAAGATGGGGCTATGGATACGGTCTTGAAGCCTGGCGACCAAATTTTGGTCCAGGTGGTGAAGGAACCCATCTCGACGAAAGGCCCTCGGGTTACGTCTGAAATATCTATCGCGGGACGGTTCATCGTTTTGGTGCCGTTCACTACACGCGTATCCGTTTCTCAGAAAATCCGAGAGCGCAAAGAGAAGGAACGACTGCGTAAGCTCGTTCAATCCATTCGCCCCGACGGCTTTGGCGTCATTGTACGCACCGTCGCTCAGGGCGTTTCCCAGGAGGAATTGACCGCCGATTTGGCGGATTTGATGTCCAAATGGAAGACCCTCCACCGCAACCTGCGCAGCGCCAAGCCGCGCAAATGTGTGTTGCGTGAAATGGACCGTGCCAGCGCCTACCTGCGCGACGTGTTCAACGACAGCTTTGATCAAATTGTGGTCGACGATGAGTCGCTCCACCAGGAAATCCACGACTATGTGGAATCCATTGCGCCAGAGCGGGCTAGCATCGTAAAACTGCACAAATCGGCCGTGCCGGTTTTCCAGCAATACGGCGTGGACCGCCAGTTGAAGTCGGCCTTCGGTCGTACGGTAAACATGGGCAAGGGGACCTACTTGATCATCGAGCACACGGAAGCTATGCACGTTATCGACGTGAACAGCGGCAACCGTTCGAACAAGGGCGAGAGCCAAGAGGACAATGCGTTGGCCGTCAATATGATGGCAGCCGAAGAAATTGGTCGTCAGCTGCGCCTTCGCGATATGGGCGGAATCATATGCATTGACTTCATCGACATGCACAAAGGGGAGCACCGAAAGCAGCTCTTTGAGAAGATGAAGGAAGTCATGGCCACCGACCGTGCGCGCCACAAAATTCTGCCTCCCTCCAAGTTTGGCTTGGTCGAGATTACGCGTCAACGCGTTCGGCCCGCTCAACGTTTGGAAACCAAGGAAGAGAATCCAGACAGCTTGGTCGAAGCGCCGATCACCCTGATCGATGCCCTCGAGCAGAAGTTTGACCAGATTGTGGGTAAGATGCGCAACAAGAAGGACAAATCCCCCATTTTCCTTCACGTTCATCCCTTCATTTACGCCTACCTCACGAAAGGATTTTGGTGGAAGGCACGTTACCGCCAATGGTCCAAATTGTACGGCCACAGCCTGAAAATGGTAGAGCGCGATGCGTTTAAAATGTTGGAGTACCGCTTCACGGACGATCAAAACCGAAAGCTCGGATAAGCGAAACCAAATGCTTGCAAACAGGCGGCCTCCGGGCCGCCTGTTTTATTTTTACCCCATGGCCTTCAAACGCGAAAAAGTCTACGACCTCGAAACGGCCCGGGTGCA
>CAXRFY010000130.1:0-9047 GCA_964229925.1 Schleiferiaceae bacterium | reverse complement strand
GTTCACGCCTAACCGCGACAATACCAACGACGAGTTCCGCGTTCTAGTCGCCGAGGCTTGCGAGCCTTTGGAGTACCGTCTCCGCGTTTTTGACCGCTACGGTCGCCTCGTTTTTGAAAGCATCAACCCGACCGAATCGTGGGACGGCTCCTACAACGGCCGCCAATTGAAGGAGGGTGTGTACCTCTGGCACCTCTTGGCGCTCTACACTGTCCCTAGCGGTCAAGAAACCACACGCCTCGAAGAAAAAGGCAGCGTGGTCTTGATGCGCTAAACGTTTAGACCCAAAACTTTCAACCGGAGCCTCGCCTCCGGTTTTTTTATGCCCCGCGCTCCGGAACTTTCCCCCCGCCCTTTGCGTTCTACTCCTATGCGCTCCTTGCTCGCCAGCCTCCTCCTTCTTTGGTCCACCAACCTCCTGGGTCAATCGGCCCAAATGGTTTTCGATCTCTCCGCCCCGGAAGTCAAAACACTCCCCAAGGGCGCCCAATGGATGGTGTCCCTTCACGACGCCAACGGCACCCTGATCCAGCAAGTCCCCTTCCCTGCCACCGCCCTCCAACAGCGCGTCGTCGTAGGCCCCAAAAAAGTGGGCACCTACACCGCTTCCTACTACCTCGACCTCAACGGAAACAACGAACTGGACAAAGGCCTTTTTGGCCCACCCATCGAACCCTATGCCTTCTCTAATGGCGCCCGCAGCATGTGTTCCCGCCCCGACGTCGCCAGCCAACGCTTCACCCACGACGGCCGCGTGATCCCTGTGAAGTTGGAGTATCATTTTGGGAGCTAGGGAGCTAGGGAGCTAGGGAGCTAGGGAGCTAGGGAGCTAGAGCTTGGCAAATCAATGGAAAGTCCCAGCGCGCGGCGAAGGTCCACCACACAGTTTAAGGGTAATAGAGAATAAGCGTTTAAGCGAAAATGCCACAGCGCAAAGCGCGTGCTCTCTAGCTTTCTAGCTACCTAGCTAATTTGCGCGAAGCGCGTGCATTCTAGCTACAGGGCAAAGCCCGAGCTTCCTAGCTCTCTAGCTACCTGTGGACAACGTACAATGGATAGCTTTGGATTTGGCCGTCGTTTTCAAGTAAAATACGGTAATAGCCGCTTGGGAGCTGTCCTACTTCCAGGGTAAGGTCGCCATCCATGGAAAGGTGTGTGCCGGTGTTCCAAATTCGGCCCATCAAATCGATAAGCTGCCACCTGCCTTGCCAATCCGCACCCTGGAGGGTGACTTGGGTGGACGTTGGATTTGGAGCTAGAAGGAGTTGAGGACTGTTGGATTCGGGCAGCCCGATGGGGTTGTAGGTGGTTACGCCACCAGGCAGAACTACACTTGTGGAGCCCGCATTTGGTCCCGTAGCGCCAAAATTGTCCGTTGCGACCACACCAAAATAGGTGTCGCCAATGACGTAGGGATACGCGGAATTTCGATCCGAATCTACGGTTGTGTAGTAGGCATAGGTGCCATTTGGAAATTCTGGGGTGACGGCGAAACGACCATTGTGCTCGTCTAGGTCTCCAAGTCCGGGGACGTATTCAAAGTCCTCCTTGTAGGACCCGAGGGCAACTGCAGCTATACTCGGTCCCTGTTGCGCCGTGGACAGTACGGTTCCATCGGGCAAGGTACTCCGGTCGGTCATGGTTCGAAGTCGATAGCTACTTTGGATTCGGCGTATGGTCCCTTGGCCGGCGGTATCGGAAAAGCCATAGGCGCCGTAAATGGGAAATCCGTCAAAGGCAAAACCAAGCAATGGAGAATGTACCGTGGAATCCATGGTGTACAAGCCCAAGGAAGGATAGGTGCCGCAAACATTCGTCAATGGCTGGGTAGCCGTTGTAAAGATGGCTGGCGATTGGTGGTGATGGTAGGAAGCGCCCGTAATCTGCGACCCAGGCCCGGGAGGGCCAGAGAAAACCGGAGCTGGATGGCCTTTGGCGCAGTCCATCCCGCTATGCTCAAAGACTACGGCATTTTGGTGCCAAATGCCTTGGTTGTTATAGGACATGGCATCGGCATAGTTGTATACGGGAACGCCGTTTATGAAGACGCCAATCTGCCCTAGGCCGGGTGTAGTCGGAGTTTGGGTCTCCTGGATGGGGTTGCGAGGAATTCGAAAAAGGTAATGACGGTTCGTTGGAGCGAGAATAGGATTGCCATCCAAAAATGGCCCAACGGCATACGCGGGGACCCCCGAACTCCGAATATAAACGTCCGATGTCGTATATCCAATCCATCGAACATCCGCAAGCGCTGTATCCGTAATTACCGTGGTCTGGCCTTGTTCCCAATGCTGCCCTGTCATTCCACTTGAATTGTAGAGCCAAGCATCTAAATAGGGGTCTTGTTGTCCTTTGGCGGCACCAGGGAGCATGAGGATAGCCACACTAGCCCATGTAAGTATTTTCTCTTTCATGGCTATTGGACGTCCAAAAGGCAAATGCGTTTAATGCGAACCGAAACGAGTCACGGTGGTTACCTTAGGAGCGTGAAAATTTACACTAAAACAGGGGACAGCGGGAAAACCAGCTTGTACAGCGGCCAGCGCGTGTCCAAGGCGGATTTGCGCTTGCATGCGTATGGGAGTTTGGACGAACTGAATGCCCATGTGGGCCTGTTGCGCGACCAAGCGTCGGACTTTGCGGAGTTGCAGGGGCGCTGGTTGGAGGTGCAGTCGCATTTATTTTCGGTGGGTTCGCACATGGCGCATGACAATCCGGAGATGGTAGGCAAGTTGCCGGCCGTTCACGGGGAGTGGACCGAGACCCTCGAAGCGTGGATAGATGGGATGGATTCGGAGCTGGAGCCCTTGCGCAACTTTGTGCTGACCGGTGGGCATGTGCTGGTCAGTCAGGCCCATGTGGCCCGAACGGTCTGCCGCCGCGCCGAACGCTGGTGCACCCAGCTGGACGAGGCCCTACACGACAGCGCCCTGCCCTTGCCTGCGGAGGTCCTCCCCTACTTGAATCGCTTGAGCGACTATTTCTTTACGCTTTCGCGCTGGTTGAGCGTTCGGGTCGGTGCCCCAGAAACGCCTTGGAAACCAAAGGCTTAATTCGGGGAAAGAAAGGACTTGCACAGCATTTCAAAAGGAATATATTTGCGCAAAATTCTATTGCCTGACTCCTATGTATTGGACACTTGAACTGGCTTCTTACCTCAGCGATGCCCCTTGGCCTGCCACCAAGGACGAATTGATTGATTACGCTATTCGTACGGGTGCGCCTTTAGAAGTGGTGGAAAACCTCCAAGCCATCGAGGAAGAGGAAGCCGAGATCTACGAATCCATCGAAGAAATTTGGCCCGATTACCCCTCGGACGACGACTTCCTTTGGAACGAGGAAGAGTACTGATTCTGCCATTCTAGGTAAATACGTAGGTGGCACAAGGATTGTACTTTTGCCGCTACCATGATTCAAAAGCTTCTTCAGAAGATCCTTGGCGATAAGTCACAGAGCGACCTCAAGGAAATTCAACCCTATATCGACCGAATTCATGCAGCAGAGCAGGCGCTCAGCGGCATGAGTCCGGAAGGCCTGCGCGGAAAAACCGCCGAATTCAAGGCCAAAATCAAAACCGCATCCGCCTCCCAAGAGGCTGAAATTGCCCAACTCAAAGCCCAGGCTGAAAACGAAGCGGACTTTGAAGTCAAAGAATCGCTTTACAGCCAGATCGATGAACTGACAAAATCAGCCATTGTGGCAGAGGACGCCGTGCTCGAGGAAATCCTTCCCGAAGCCTTTGCCGTCGTCCGCGAAACGGCCCGCCGCTGGTCCGAAGGCCCCATGACCGTCGCCGCTACGGACGTTGATCGCGCCCTTAACGGTCACTTTGATGGCCTCCGTTTGGACGGCGATCAGGCGATTTGGAACAACACCTGGTCGGCTGCCGGAACGCCCGTCACCTGGAACATGGTGCACTACGACGTTCAGCTCTTTGGCGGTACCGTCTTGCACAAGGGCCGAATTGCCGAAATGGCCACCGGTGAGGGTAAGACCCTCGTCGCGACCCTTCCCGTCTACTTGAACGCCTTGAGCGGCCGCGGCGTCCACGTCGTCACCGTGAACGACTACCTGTCCAAGCGCGACGCCGAATGGATGGGCCCCTTGTACCAGTTCCACGGGCTGAGCGTCGACTGCATTGACAAGCACCGCCCCAACAGCGAAGGCCGCCGCAAGGCCTACGCCTCGGACATCACCTTTGGTACCAACAACGAATTTGGCTTTGACTACCTGCGCGACAACATGGCGCGCGACATGTCCGAGCTCGTGCAGCGCGGCCACCATTTTGCCATTGTGGACGAGGTGGATTCGGTCTTGATTGACGACGCGCGTACGCCTTTGATTATTTCGGGCCCGACCCCCAATGGAGACCGCCACGAATTCAACGAGCTGAAGCCCTTCGTCGTTGAGCTCTTCAACGAGCAAAAAGCGGTGGCACAAGACGCCCTCATGCAAGCCAAGCGCCTTCTCGCGGAAGGCAACAGCAAAGACGCTGGTTTCCAGCTGTTGCGCGCTCACCGCGCCCTGCCCAAAAACAAAGCCCTCATCAAATTGCTGAGCGAGGAAGGCAACAAGGCCCTCCTGCAAAAGACCGAAGGCGTCTACCTCCAGAACCAAGGCAAAGAGATGAAGCTGGTCGACGAGGCCCTCTACTTCTCCATCGAAGAAAAGCACAACCAAGTCAACCTCACGGACCGCGGCATTGAGCTGCTGTCCGCCAAAACGAGTGCTGACTTTTTTGTCCTGCCCGACCTTTCCACGTCCCTAGACCGCATTGAAAAGTCCGACGCCGACATGGCCACCAAGGCGCAGGAAAAGGACGCCCTCTCGCGCGAGTACCGCCAAAAGTCCGAGCGCATTCACACCATGAACCAGCTCCTCAAGGCCTACACCTTATTTGAGCGCGACGTGGAGTACGTCGTCATGGACAGCAAGGTCAAGATTGTCGACGAACAAACGGGGCGAATCATGGACGGGCGTCGCTACTCTGACGGCCTGCACCAAGCTATTGAGGCCAAAGAAAACGTCACCATCGAGGCGGCCACGCAGACCTACGCGACGGTCACCCTGCAGAACTATTTCCGGATGTACCACAAGCTTTCGGGCATGACCGGTACCGCCGAAACCGAAGCCGGCGAATTCTGGGAAATCTACAAATTGGACGTGACGGTCATCCCGACCAACCGCCCCATCGCCCGCGACGACCGCGACGACTTGGTTTACAAAACCAAGCGCGAGAAGTACAACGCGGTCATCGAAGAAATCATCACCCTCCGCGACGCAGGCCGTCCTGTCTTAGTGGGCACCACCTCTGTGGAAATCTCCGAGCTGCTCAGCAAAGCGTTGAACATGCGCAAGATTCCGCACCAAGTGCTGAACGCTAAGCTGCACCAAAAAGAAGCCGACATCGTCGCCGAAGCGGGTCGTCCCGGCACCGTGACCATCGCCACCAACATGGCCGGTCGTGGTACCGACATCAAATTGACCCCCGAAGCCAAGGCGGCCGGCGGCCTGGCCATCATCGGTACGGAGCGCCACGATTCGCGCCGGGTGGACCGCCAGCTGCGTGGTCGTTCGGGCCGTCAAGGCGACCCCGGTTCATCGCAGTTCTTCGTGAGCTTGGAGGACAACCTCATGCGTCTGTTTGGTTCGGAGCGTATCGCCAGCCTGATGGACCGAATGGGCCACGTCGAAGGCGAAGTCATCCAGCATTCCATGGTATCCAAGTCCATCGAGCGCGCCCAAAAGAAGGTCGAAGAGAACAACTTCGGCATGCGTAAGCGCCTCTTGGAGTACGATGATGTGATGAATGCGCAGCGCGAGGGCATCTACCGCCGCCGCCGCAACGCCCTCTCCGGCGAGCGCCTTCAAGTCGACATCGCCAATATGGCCTACGACCTGGCTGCCTCTTTGGTCCAAAATACCAAGCCCAGCAACGCCTTCCCGTCCTACGAGCTGGACCTTTTTGAAACATTCGGCATTGCCTCCCCCTTCACGGCAGCCGAATTTGAGAGCAAAAAGTCCCAAGACCTCATCCAGGGCACCTACGAGGCGGCCATGAAGAACTACAAGGAGAAGGCTGCTCGGACCGCCGGCCAAGCCCTCCCCGTCCTCGAAAATGTCCTGCGCGAGCAAGGCAGCAACGTGGAGCGCATCCTGGTGCCCTTCACCGATGGCGCCCGCGCCCTGCAAGTCTCCACCCACCTCCAAAAGTCCGTCGACAGCCGCGGCGCCTCCCTCATCCAAGACCTGGAAAAGGGCATTGTACTCGCTATGATTGACGACAACTGGAAGGAACACCTCCGCAACATGGACGATCTGCGCCAAAACGTGCAAGGTGCCGTCTACGAGCAGAAAGACCCCCTCTTGATCTACAAGCACGAGAGCTTCAACCTCTTCCGCGAGATGCTGGGCGAAATGAACCAAAGCGTCATTTCCTTCCTGTTCCGCGCCGGCCTGCCCGTCGCCGATCCTGCAGCCCAAGCTCAAGCCGTTCGTCGCGCTCCTGCCCCCGCGCCCCGCCGCGAGGTCTTGCAGACCAGCGGCCCCGGCAGTGAGGCTCCCGCCGCCCCAACCCGCGGTGCCGCTCCAAGCGCCCCCGCTCCTGCAGCTCCCCGGACGCCCGTTTCCACGGGCAAAAAGATTGGCCGAAATGACCTCGTCACCATCGCCAACATTGTTTCCGGCGAGAAAAAGCAGGTGAAGTTCAAGGTGGCTGAGCCTCTATTGAGCCAGGGCTGGACGTTGTTGGAGGATTAAGCTAGAGGGCTAGAGGGCACGCGCTGCGCGCTGTGGCTAGAGGGCTAGAGGGCACGTGCTTCGCACTGTAGCTAGAGAGCACGTGCTTCGCACTGCCGCTTTCCCTTAAACGCTTATTCTCTTTTACCCTTAAACTGAGTGATCGAACTTCGCCGCGCGCCGAAACTTTCCGCTATTTACGCAGCCCTCTAGCCTCCTAGCCCCCTAGCCCCCTAGCCCCCTAGCGCGAGGGCAAAGCCCGAGCTCCCGAGCTCCCTACCGCCCCAGCCAAGGCTTAGGGTCCTGGTTGTTGGTATCCATCCACAGCTCAAAGTGCAGGGTGGATTCGCCCGTTTCGGGGTCGGCAGCTACGCGGCCAATGGACTGCTTGGTGGTCACTTTGTCGCCGGTCTTCACGTAGACCTCGTCGAGGTTGGAGTAAACCGTGAAGTAGTTACCGTGGCGGATGAGGACGACTCGGTTCGCTCCGGGAATGCGCACAACGGTAGACACTTCGCCATTGAAAACGGCCCGAACACCCGACTTACTCGGCGTCCCAATGTCCACCCCTGGATTCTTGATGGTCACCCCTGAGGTGCCAGGCACGGGGTTCTCGCCAAAGTTTTGGGTAATGATTCCGCGCTCGACGGGCCAGGGGAGCTTGCCTTTGTTGCTGGCAAAGTCTTTGGCCAGGGCAGCGCCCTCGGGCGTCAAAGCGAAGGAGGTGGAGGAACTGCCCGCTTGGGTGGTGCTGCCGGGGTTTTGGGCCTCGGCTTGTTTGCGAGCCGCCTCGCGCTGGCGCTTCAGTTCGTCTTGAATGATTTTCTGGATCTGTTTTTCGAGCTTTTGCAGTTCGCTGCGCTTCTTCTTGATGTCGGTCGCGATTTGGCTCTCCTTCTTCTTCAGTTTGGCGACGGCGGCCTCTTGTTGGCTCTTTTCAGCGACGAGTTCTTGCTTTTGGGCAACTTCTTGGCCCAAGAGTTGGCGTTTGCGGCCCTGCTCGGCTTCAATGGCGGTGATGGCCTTGGCTTTTTCGGCCTGAAGGGCTTTGATTTCTTCCACTTGCGTTTGACGGAAGCCGCTGTATTGACGCAGGAAGTAGAGGCGCTTAAGGGCTTGCTGCAGGTCGTCTGAGGCAAAGACAAAGGCGAGCGCGCTGCTGGGCGTGCCGCGTTTTTGGGCCTCGCGAATCATACCCGCGTACTTCTCTTTCAGGGTTTTGATTTCCCCGTCCAAACGCGCAATTTCATTTTTCTGCCGACGGATTTCTCGGTCCGAATTCGTGATTTGGGCCTGTACGGTCCGAATCAACTCCTCCCGTGCCTTCACCTTTTTGTCCAAGGCGCGCACTTGGGACAAGGTGAGTTCTTTGTCCTTTTGGGTCTTCTTGAGGATGCCGTTGGCGACCTCGATTTCATCTTGAAGCTGGGTTTTGCGCTGTTCGAGCTTTTCCTTTTGGGTCGGTTGCTGCCCTGACATGGAAAAACTCACGCCCACCAGGGCGAGCATCCAAAGGGCCTGTTTAGAACTCCACACGCGCATAGCCCGAAGGTAGGGTAAAGGGGAAACTCAACGAAGCGTCTTGCCAGCCTGCTTGACTGGGCTCAAACTGCAAACGGCCCTCGGAACCTGCGCCCTTAAATTGGGCAGTCCAACTTCCTGAAACACCATAGTCCACGCGGGCCTGAGCTTGGATCGCATCCACCTTGAGCTCTTGGGAAAGCAAGCGGTGTGGGGCCTGCTGTGTGAGGACCAGGGTTAGTTCGCCCTGATGTTCGCCGCGCTGGATGGGATACCGCACCGTCCACAGGGCCTGCTGGCCATCCGAAGAGGCCGTCAAGACCATACCCACCACGGAGGTGGGCAAGGAAATGGGCTCTGCGGTAAGCAAGTGAATGAGGTCCCACGTGCTCACGGGCAAGCCTGCATCAGCGAGTCGTGAGATGGGCTCATTGAGCACCTTGTTGACGATGTGGGCATAGCCTTGGGCACTGTCCGCATCAACTTGCACGCGCGCCAATTTGAGGCCTACAAAGGGGTCCGCGATGTCCAACCACACCAGGGGCATGCTGGGTTCTGCGCTGATGCGCACTTCCAAGCGGGCCTTTTGGCTGGAGCTGGGGTAGTCCACTTGGGCGGAGCCTTTAGCGCGGTAGTAGAGGGAGTCGGTCGCAGGGGCTTCGTACTGCCCTTTGAGGGCTTCGAGGACGATGGATTCGTTGGAGCGAGGAGGAGGTGTATGCAAAGCAGTTTCCGTTGGGGTCTTTCGCCACGCGCCACAGCTGGCCAAAAGGGTGCTGGCGGTAAGG
>CAXRFY010000129.1:0-8038 GCA_964229925.1 Schleiferiaceae bacterium | reverse complement strand
TTTCACGCGAAACGCTCGACGCCTTTGAGCAGGTGGTCCTACTTCCCTTAATTTCCGAAATGCTGGATGCCTCCATCGCATTTAAGGCGGCGGATTTTGAGGAGGATGAGGGCTGAGCTCAGGCTGACGCCTTCGCGCTAGAGGGCTAGAGGGCTAGGTGGCTAGAGAGCGCTGCGCGCAGTTTGCTAGTTTGCTGGGTGGCTGGTTCTGGAAATGGAAAGTCCCTGCGCGCGGCGAAGGTCCACACCACAGTTTAAGGGTAAAAGAGAGTAAGCGTTTAAGGGAATGCTACAGCGCGAAGCGCGTGCTCTCTAGCTACCTAGCTCCATAGCTTATTTACACGTAGCCGTATCGTGCCCCTCCTTCCAGAGGTACTCCGTGTACATAGTACCCTGAAACTCTGAGGTCCATGTCATCACATTGCAATCGCATGTGAATTTGACGTACTTCTTGGAGATGTTTCCAAAGTTCAAATCTTCTACGAGCGTATCCCCGTCGAGGTACCAGGTGTGTGGATTTGGAATGGCATCCGCAATGCTTCCAAAGGCCCCGTTTGCGTTTGTCGAGTAAATCGTGTACTTCAAGCTGTCGGCTGTGAATTCGTACAAGGTGCTGGGCATCACCACCCAACGGCCGGTGACTTTGCAGTCCAAGGTTTTCTTTTTTTCACAGGACGAAACGGCCAGGACCATCAAAAGGCCAAGAACCAGGAGGGAAGTTAACTTTTTGGATTTCATTCGGTTAAATTAACGAATTCCTCTCAGTGCCAAAAACGCTCTAGCCACCTAGCCACAGCGCGAAGCGCGTGCCCTCTAGCCACCTAGCTCTCTAGCCACAGCGCGAAGCGCGAGCTTCCTAGCCACCTAGCTTCACGACCACCACACCTTCTTCAACCAGATGGAAACTCGGACCAGCAGGATGAGGGCAGGCACTTCCACTAAGGGCCCGATGACGCCGGCGAAGGCTTGACCCGAATTCAACCCAAAGACGGCAATGGCAACAGCAATGGCGAGCTCAAAATTGTTTCCTGCTGCGGTAAAGGCCACGGACGTGGTCTTGTCGTAGGTGGCACCAACGACTTTGCCCAAGAGCACGGAAATCCCGTACATAAAGGCAAAGTAGAGGAGAAGCGGAAGGGCGATGTGGAGGACGTCGGCGGGAATTCGGACAATGGCGTCCCCTTTGAGGGAGAACATCACGACAATGGTGAAGAGTAAGGCGTACAGTGTGAGTGGGGCCATACGCGGGAGGAAGGAAGTGCTGTACCAGGTTTCACCTTTGGCCTTGACGAGGAGTATGCGGCTGAGTGCGCCAGCGGCAAAGGGGATGCCAAGGTAGATGGCCACACTTTCGGCTATGGTGTAGACGGAAACATCCACCAAAGCGCCCTCAAAACCAAAGTACGGGGGCAGCAACGTAATAAAAAGCCATGCGTAAAAGCTGTAGGCTGCGACTTGGAACAGGCTATTGATGGCGACGAGGCCCGCGCCGTACTCGCTACTGCCTTCGGCCAAATCGTTCCAAACAAGCACCATGGCAATGCAGCGTGCTAGGCCGATGAGAATGAGCCCGACCATGTATTCGGGATAGTCCTGCAAGAAAAGCAAGGCTAAAGCAAACATGAGAACGGGACCAATGACCCAATTCAAAAAGATGGAAAGGGAAAGCAGGCGAACGTCGCGAAATACCCGAGGCAACAAGCGGTAGTTTACTTTGGCCAGCGGCGGATACATCATCACAATCAAGCCCAGGGCGATAGGCAAGTTGGTCTGTCCGTAGTGGAAGGATTCGAGGAAGGTGGAGGTTTCAGGGAAAAAATACCCCAGGCCCACTCCGGTCGCCATGGCTAAAAAGATCCAAACGGTTAAATACTGATCGAGGAAGCCCAATTTCTTACGGGTGGACATGCGGAGAGGGGGGTATTTTAGAGAAGACGTAGAACATTTCGGACGCGATTTGCAGGCAGCGTTCGTCGTAGGCTTGTGCCTCCTGTGGGCTGCCGTCAAAGGCTTTGGGGTCATCGTACCGTATGGCTAGCCGAACCTCCGCTTGCGGAATGAAGGGGCACCCCTCATCCGCGCTCGAGCATGTCATGATGGCCGCATAGGCTTGTCCTGGAGGGAAGGCGTGGTCAAAGGTCTTAGAATACGCATGGACGGGCCCAAAATCCGGTGAAAAAGTTACCCTCACGGTAGGATTTTCTCCAGCATCTTTGTGCACTTCAAATCCAGCGCGCTCTAGGCTTTTTATCGCTGCGCTGAAGAACGCTGTTTCTTCTGTTCCTCCGGAGACGCAATGTGCCTTGACGCCAAAGAACAGAGATGCCACGTGTGCCCAAATCTGCGCCAGTTGACTTCGCCGTGAATTGTGGGTACAAATGAAGTTCAGATAAACGGCCTGCTTAGCCCCCTGTTTTTTCTGAAGGTAGTCCACGAGCTCAGCAAGCACCACGCGCCGATTTTCCGGGATCGGCATATGCTGGATGCGGGCCATGGTATCCCGAAGGGCTGGTAGCCACCTGATATCCGCTTCAGGACCCATCAACAACATCCTGATCCTGGCGTACAACAACTTGCTGCTGGTGCCGAAGCAAGTACTTCGGGCTTTGCATCGACTGGTATGCCGCAAACATCCTTGGCCAAACAATCCGTTTTCCGTGGCATAAGTTGGAACTGTCCTTGGGAAAATTCTAGGCCGTATTTTTCAATCGTTTGACCTTGGTACTCCACCTCCATTTCAGCATTCGGCAAAGCAAGGAGCTCCCTAGACGTTTGTACAATGCGTGCCAACTTACCCGGCATCAACCTATGGTCGTAATCCGTAGAGGTGTATACTTGAAGGTTGATCGAAACTTCTTCCCGAATCGTGCCTCCACAATCAATGTACGAGCGCGTCAAAGCGCCCACTTCTGTGATATGAAAGTATGGGGGGACATGTACCCCATTAGGGAGCACAAAGACAAGCGAATCCACGGTGGACAAAGCCTGAACAAAGTCATCTAATTTCATTGGGCAAGAAGGATTTAGCAGCAGCTGGTAGGCGCTGAGGTGGGAACACATTGAAAAAGTCGTTCGAACTGCGCACGTATGAACTGCCAGCGTTCAACATCGATGCAGTAACTCACCCGGACACCCTCTATGCTTCCTTTGAGAATCCCAGCCGCTTTGAGTTCAGCCAAATGCTGGCTAACTGTGGCTTGGGCCAAGCCAATTTCAGCGACTAAATCTCCGGTAAAACAGGCGTTCTGTTTGGCTAGAAATTCCACAATCGCCAATCTTGCAGGATGTGAGAGTGCTTTAGCCATTTGGGCCAAATCATTCTGATCGGTCGTAAATAGCGCAGATTTAGAGGTTCCCATGTTGGGGGTTTTATTTATCGCAATATTACGATAAACTAACCATCCTTAAACCCTTAAACTCTTCAACCCTTAAACTCTTTAACCCTTAAACCATTAGAGTGCCCTCTAGCCAAAGCGCGAAGCGCGAGCCCTCTAGCCTCCTAGCCCCGCATTTTATCCAACAAGGCGCTAAGCAATTGCGCTTCTTCGTCGTTGAGCGACTTGGGGAGTTGCACCTTGTGGAGCTTGTCGACGGACCGAATTTGGCCCAGCAACTCCAGGCCGCGCAGCGTCAAGAAGATTTCGGTGATGCGCTTGTCCTCTTTGGAGGTTTGGCGCTCGATGAGTTTGTTTTTTTCCAGGCGGTCGATGAGGCGGGACACGTCGCTGGTTTTATCGAGCAGGCGTTCCCGAATTCGGGCCGATGCCATACCGTCCGGATGCGCGCCCCGAAGAATGCGCAGCACATTGTACTGCTGCATGGTGATTTTATACGGCTTGAGTGCCTCCGTCATCTGATCCTTCAACCAATGGTAGGTGAACAGCACATTGACCAGGGCCAGTTGCTGATCGTTCTGCCATTTGCGCTGCTGAATCTCGTCCTGGAGGCTCTTCACCGTTTAGACCTTCATGATGTCGTCTTCCTTGGCGGCCACTTTGGCGTCAATGCTGGCTATGGCCTGGTCGACCAACTTCTGGACATCGTCTTCCACGCCTTTGCGCATGTCTTCGCTCAGTCCATCTTTTTCCAAACGCTTCGCTTCGTCCATGCCTGTCTTGCGAATGGCCCGAATGCCCACCTTCGCATCCTCCCCTTCGGCCTTCGCCATGCGCACCAAATCTCGGCGGCGGTCCTCCGTCAAAGGCGGGATGTTGATGATGACCATTTCACCGTTGTTTTGGGGGTTGAAGCCCAAATTCGCATGGAGAATCGCCTTCTCAATATCCTGAATCATGGTCTTCTCAAAGGGCTGGATGAAGAGCGTGCGCGCGTCCGGCGTATTGATGTTGGCCACTTGGGTCAACTTCACCATGGAACCGTAGTACTCCAAAGAAATCCCCTCGAGCATCGAAGGATTCGCGCGGCCGGCGCGCAATTTCAAGAGGGCTTTGTCCAGGTGGGAAAGGGGTTTGTCCATGTCCTCTTTCAAGGACTCGAGCAAAAATTCAATTTCTTCTTCCATGGGAATAGGAGCGCTTACTATTGCGTGACCAGCGTGCCTACATTCTCGCCTTGGACGAGTTTCAGCAGGTTGCCGGGCTTGTTCATATCAAATACGATGATGGGCAACTTGTTCTCGTTGCTCAAGGTAAAGGCCGTCAAGTCCATGACGTTGAGACCTTTCTCAAAAACTTCTTTGAAGGAGATGGTGTCGTACTTCATCGCGGTGGTGTCCTTTTCAGGGTCCGCGGTGTAGATACCGTCCACACGGGTGCCCTTCAAAATCACATCCGCTTGAATTTCAATGGCGCGAAGGGTCGCACCCGTATCCGTCGTGAAGTAGGGATTGCCGGTGCCTGCTGCAAAAATGACCACGCGGCCTTTTTCCAAATGGCGCACGGCGCGGCGGCGAATGAACGGTTCGCACACTTTATCCATTTCAATGGCGGATTGCAAGCGCGTTTGAACGCCTACGCTCTCCAGGGTGGATTGAAGGGCCAAACCGTTGATGACAGTCGCCAACATGCCCATGTGATCGGCCTGAACGCGGTCCATACCTTCGCCCGCGCCTTTGAGCCCACGAAAGATGTTGCCACCTCCAATGACAATGCCCAATTGCACGCCTTGATCCACAACGGCTTTGATTTCAGCAGCATAGTCGGCGAGGCGTTGTGTATCCAAGCCAAAAGCTTTGTCCCCCATCAGGGCTTCCCCGCTGAGTTTGAGTAAGATGCGTTTGTACTTCATGGAATGCTTGATTCTCCCAAAGATAGTGCGCAGCCCCTAGGCGCTCCAAGCCCCGCAGGGCGCAAAAAAGAAGCGCCGTGCGGAGGTTGCCCTCGGCACGGCGCTGAAAAAATCTAGGTTAGGATCCTTAAACGCCCAAGCCAACGCGGCGGAAGCCGGTAGCGACCAAACCACCTTGAACGCTGTTCAAGTAGCCAGCCACAGATTGCTTGCTGTCTTTGATGAAGTCTTGCTCCACCAAGGTGTTCTCCTTGAAGAACTTACCCAATTTGCCTTGTGCGATGCGGTCTAGCATCTCTTCGGGCTTGCCCTCCTGACGGATTTGCTCGCGGGCGATTTCCAATTCGCGCTCGATAGCTTCGGCGGGAACTTCGTCCTTGTTCAAAGCCACAGGGTTCATCGCAGCAACTTGCATCGCTACGTCCTTAGCAGCCTCAGGGGCGGAAGCAGAAACAGCTACCAACGTCGCCAACTTGTTGCCCGCGTGGATGTACGAAGCCACACAAGCGCCTTCGATGTGCTCGTAGTACGCGATCTCAATTTTCTCACCGATGACACCGGTTTGCTCGGTCAACTTGTCCGCGATGGTCAAGGAACCCTCGTACGACAAAGCCAAAAGCTCTTCTTTGGTGGCAGGGAAGCCAGCCAAAGCCACTTCGGCCATCTTCGTAGCCATAGCCACGTAGCCTTCGTTCTTAGCAACGAAGTCCGTTTCACAGTTCAAGCTTACGATTACACCGCGCGTCTGATCCGCGTTGGTGATAGCGATAACAGCACCTTCCGTAGCGTCGCGATCCGCGCGCTTAGCAGCCACTTTCTGACCTTGCTTGCGCAATACGTCGATCGCAGCTTCGAAGTCACCATTTGCCTCGGTCAAAGCCTTTTTGCAGTCCATCATACCGGCACCGGTCATCTGACGGAGTTTGTTCACATCTGCAGCAGTAATTGCCATGATTCTCGTGATTTAAGGAGTGTGTAAAGAAAAACCGGGGCTGTTGCCCCGGCGTTATTTTTAGGAAACTTTAGCCGCAGCCTTTTCCAACTTTTCGTTGCCGGACTTTTCCTTGTCCGCCTTGCGCTGGCTCAAAGCCTCTTTGACGCCCTCAGCTACATTGGAGAGGATGAGCGCGATAGACTTAGAAGCGTCGTCGTTGGCGGGGATAACGTAGTCCACCAAGTTGGGGTTAGAATTGGTGTCCACCATAGCGAATACGGGGATACCCAAGGTGCGGGCCTCTTCTACAGCGATGTGTTCGCGGAGAATATCTACTACAAACAGAGCAGCGGGAAGGCGGCTCATATCTGCAATAGAACCCAAGTTCTTTTCCAGTTTGGCACGAACACGGTCCACCTGCAAGCGCTCACGCTTTGACAAGGTGTTGAACGTACCGTCTTCTTTCATCTTGTCGATGTTGGTCATCTTCTTGATCGCCTTGCGGATCGTCACGAAGTTGGTCAACATACCGCCAGGCCAGCGCTCAACGATATAAGGCATGTTCAAAGACTTAGCGGTCTCAGCCACGATCTCCTTGCCCTGCTTCTTGGTAGAAACGAACAAGATCTTGCGGCCCGAACCAGCGATCTTCGCCATGGCGTCGGTAGCAGTCTGCAGCTTGCGCTGGGTCTTTTGCAAATCAATAATGTGGATACCATTGCGCTCCATGTAGATGTACGGAGCCATGTTGGGGTTCCACTTGCGCGTCAAGTGACCAAAGTGGACACCAGCGTCGAGAAGTTGTTGAATTTCAGGCGTATTTGCCATTTTCTGTGGGGTTTACATTCACTTAATTCAACCGACCAGTAGCGCAGAGCGATCTGGCCAGTTTGGATACTAAACCAACTACTCCAGCGATTAACGCTTGGAGAACTGGAAACGCTTGCGCGCTTTCTTTTGACCGAATTTCTTACGTTCAACCATACGTGGGTCACGGGTCATAAGACCTTCAGGCTTCAGTAGGGTGCGGAACTCGGGATTGATCGATACCAAGGCACGAGAGATGCCCAAACGGATAGCTTCCGCCTGGCCGGTGATGCCACCGCCTTCTACGTTCACTTTTACGTCGAACTTGCCGATCGTCTCCGTCAAGGAGAACGGCTGGTTCACTTTGTACTGCAACTGTGAGGTAGAGAAGTAGTTGCTCAAATCGCGGTGGTTTACCGTAACGGAACCGTTACCTTCTTTGAGGTATACGCGAGCCACAGAAGTTTTGCGGCGACCGATAGCATGGGTGGTAGACATAGAACCGACTCTTATGCGTTAATGGTTACAGGCTGTTGGGCTTCGTGGGTGTGCTCAGCACCAGCAAATACATGCATGTTGCGGAACAAGGCACGACCGAGGCGGTTCTTGGGCAACATGCCGCGAACGGCGGTTTCCAAAACGCGCTCAGGGTGCTTGGCCAATTCCAAGGCGGGCGTGCTAAAACGCTGGCCGCCGGGGTAGCCCGTGTAGCGGATGTACTGCTTGGTCTCCATCTTAGAACCAGACAGGCTCACCTCTGCCGCATTGATAACAATCACATTGTCACCGCAATCTGCGTGAGGAGTAAAGTTGGGCTTGTGCTTTCCGCGAAGGCGTGAAGCAATCAAAGAGGCCACACGACCCAAGGATTTACCTTGAGCGTCTACAACGACCCACGTCTTCTGGGCGGTTGCCTTGTTGGCAGAGATGGTTTTATAGCTAAGCGTATCCACTTTTCAGCAATATTTTTTGGGGCTGCGAAGATACGTACATTAATTGCAAATAGCCAAAGGTTCTTTCACCTTTAAATGCGAAGTACCTTAGGGCTTTC
>CAXRFY010000128.1:0-37878 GCA_964229925.1 Schleiferiaceae bacterium | reverse complement strand
CCTTCAATCAGGGCTCCATGCTGCGCATGAGCTACCGTTCCAACATTGAAATTCGAATGCCCTTTGAGATAGGCTATCAGTACCAAATAGCGCAAAATCAGTGGTTGGGCCTGTCGTTTCATCAGCGCCCGAATTATTTGTCTTACCTCCCTGAAGCCCTCACGGGACCCTTTTGGGTGGGTCCTGTTGTTTTAGCCGCCGCCGCACCAGACCGTGGATTGGCCTTCACCTACGAGTCTGATTGGAACGTTTGGAAAAACCTCAAAGGGTATTCTCGCGTAGGCCTTGGCGTCTACCGACAAACCACCTCGGCTCAAGCCTCCGACTATAGTTGGTATGTCAATATGCCTACCGAATTCTATACCTATGCGGCCCAGGCCACCGGCCAAGGCTTGCGACCCCTTGTCCCTATGGCTCAAGGCGCTGCAGGCCTGCGTTGGAAGAGATTTTCCTTGGGCTATGAGGTGCAAGGGAGTCTTACGCCAATATTGAATGCTACAACATTCAACGGAAGTACATTCCAAAGCCCCATTCGGCATTACTTCATGGGGATTCAGGTGGGGTATGCCTATTCGTTTGGGGGTTAGGGAGCGCCTTCGGCGTGCTAGGGCGCTAGAGAGCTCGGGCTTCGCCCTGTAGCTAGAAAGCTAGATAGCACGCGCTGCGCGCTGTAGCTTTTAGCTTAAACGCTTAATCTCTTTTACCCTTAAACCAGGTTGTGGACCTTCGTCGCGCGCCGGGACTTTCCGTTGTTTTGCCAAGCTCTAGCCCTCTAGCCCTCTAGCCCTCTAGCCCTCTAGCCCTCTAGCCCTCTAGCCCTCTAGCCCTCTAGCCCTCTAGCCCTCTAGCGCAAAGGCGCAGCCGGAGCTTCCTAGCTCGCCTTAACCACAAGATAGACCTGCGTTCCGCCGAAGCGTTCGGGTAGTAAGTCGTAGGTCCAAGAACCGTCAACCGCGGAGAGGGCTTCGCGCCAAAAGGATTCGGAGCAGTATACAGAGCCGTAGACGTCTTCAGAAAGGACGTCTTCGAGTTCGCGCAATGCGGATTCTTCGGTGTAGGGGTGGAAGGCGAAGCGTTGCGATTGGAATTCATGGAGGGTGAGAACAAGGGTGCCTGTACGAGTCAGCCGCCCAAGGAGGGAGCGGAGTGTGCCCTTGAACTCAGCCTCTGGCAAATGGGTGAAGACGCTACCGGCGAAGATGAGGTCAACGGGTTGTTGGTCGTCGGAAAGGGCCCCAAAATGTTTGATTTGGAAGTCGACAGCAGAGGGCTTGGGGTCGGAAACTAAGCGTTTAGCACCAGGAAAGGCGGCGGAAAGGAAGCGGCCCACGCGGCCGTAGCCGCCGCCAAAGTCCAATACGCGATCTGCCGATGGAGCAACCGCTTGAAGCCGCCATGCGGCTTCGGCACCGGTTTCGTAGTATTCGGCCAAGACTTTGAGGGCATCTCCGCCGTGCACTTGGAAGGGGTAGCGGAACATAGGATCGCTTCGATGAATGGCCTTAGGGCTGGCGCCCCAAACCTCGGGGAGGTCCAAGGTGCTCAAGGTGTCGGACCAGGCGCGCTCCACCAAGGGCTGGGGGATGGGCAAGACCTCGGGGAGGGCCCATTGCTCCAAGGTGGCGAGGGCGGCGATGCGCTTTTCGAGCAAGGCCAGTTTGTCGCGGTTTTCACCGATGCCGATTTTGTCTTGGATCCAACGTTTGAGGTTCATGGCGGGGAGAGGCGGGTGGTCAATATCTTTGAGGAAACAGCCCAATTTACAACGATGGAATTTCCGAACCTGCATTTGGCGATTGAGAATCGCGTCGCCACCCTTACGATTGACCGCCAAAAGGCCCTGAACGCCCTGAATAAAGAGGTGATTCAAGCGCTTCACGACGCGGTGGAATGGCTGGATGGTCAGGCGGACGTTCGGGTCGTCATTTTGACGGGCGCGGGCGAAAAGAGCTTCGTAGCCGGTGCCGACATTGCCGAATTTGCCTCCTTTACCGAAGCACAAGGGGAGGCCTTGTCGGCCGATGGCCACCGCCTCCTGTTTGACCGAATTGCCTCCGCCAAGAAGCCCTACATCGCGGCCATCAACGGCTATGCATTGGGGGGCGGTCTGGAGTTGGCCATGGCCTGCCACGTGCGCATCGCTGCAGACACTGCGCGTTTGGGCCTTCCAGAGACGTCTTTGGGCCTTATTCCGGGCTACGGGGGGACTCAACGCCTGGTTCAGCTCGTTGGAAAGGGCCGGGCTATGGAGATGATGTTGAGCGCGGGCATGATCGACGCCCCAACGGCGGAGCGCTACGGACTCGTCAACAAAGTGGTAGCGCTCGATGCGTTGATGGAGACAGCCCAGAGTATGGCAGCCAGCTTCCTGAAGCAGTCGGGCCAAGCGCATGCTGCCGTCATTCAAGCGGTAAATGCCGCTACGGAAGGGGGGCCGGGCTTTGCGGCGGAGCAGCATCTGTTTGGCGCCTTGTTTGGAACCGCAGATTTTGCAGAAGGCACCTCGGCCTTTCTCGAAAAGCGCAAGCCCAGCTTTTAAATGCGTGGACTTCCCTAAATTGAGGAGACCTAAACGCACACGAACATGACTTTTTTACAAATCGAGCACGCGGTGTATGCCATGGGCTCTACCGGCTGGTGGGCCGGCTTGTCCATTTTTGCGGTCTATGCCATTTGGGTCATCCTGGCGGCTCGCCTGCTCAAAGGCGACGACCAGCTCCGAATGTTTGAAAAATTTTGGGGCGGACTCCTCGTCGCGATTTGGATTGGAAAGCACATCCACTTGGTCAATGAGGGCCTTTGGAATACCATGGACAACCTGGAGCTGCACCTCTGCGGATTCAGCCGGTTCTTGAGCATTTTCTTGTTGCTGTTTGGTTGGCGCTGGGCCTATTATCCCCTTTTCTTTTGGGGCATTGTGGGCGGCGTGCACTCCCTCCTCACGCCCGAACTTACTTCCGGCGATACCACCTACATGTTCATCGAATACTATGTGGTCCACGGAGGTATCATCATCATTCCGTTGTACTACCACTTTGTGCGCGGCATGCGCATTGGTCGCTGGACCTGGGCAAAAGTGCTCGGGGTGAATTTGGCGCTTATGCTACCTATCGGATTGGCCAATTATTGGACCGGCGGCAATTACATGTTCCTATGCTCACCGCCTAAGGTGGACAACCCCTTTATCATCGGCGAATGGGTAGACGGGGTGCGCGTGTGTGTGGACGGCACCTTCAATGCGTTCCCCACGTACATTTTGGGATTCATGGTTGCTGGCGCGCTCCATTATGTGGTACTGACAGCTCTTTTCTGGAAGAGCATTAAAGCTGCAGAGCAAGAGAGCTAGAAAGCTAGGGAGCTTGAGCGCGTTTAGTCGTCTTGCGTTAAACGGTTAAAACGTTTAAAATCCGTAGTTTCCCGACCCCAACCCGTCAACCCGTCAACCCGTTCACCCTGACTCCCATGAACCACGAACAGTATGAAATGGTCCCCATCGAAGTGGGCTCCTTTGTTTGGTACGCAGGCTACGCCATCTTGCTTGGCCTCATTGTCGCCCTCTTCTTTTTTGCTCCCCGCGTGGGCGATGCGAAAATGGCCAAATGGGAAAAATTCTTAGGCTGGTTTACGTTGGCGAACTTGCTCTGGTACCAGGGAATGGCGCTGCTGGCGGGCGTTTGGATGAAGGAAGAATCGCTACCACTTCACATGTGCAGCTTCAGCCAAATGCTACTTTTCATTCACTTGATTTACAAGAAAGATTGGGCGTTTCAATTACTCGCTTTTTGGGGACCGCTTGGAGGCATTCAGGCCTTCTTGACACCCGCGCTGGAGACCGAACCTACGTTTGGTTTTGTGTTGCAGTTTTACCTCGCGCATGGCTTGGTGGTGTTGGCGCCCATTTACCTGATGGTCCATGGAGGTCGGCGTTTGGACAAGGGGGGCGTTTGGCGCGTTATTGGAATCACGTTCCTAACGGGGTATGTGATGATGCCCTTGAATAAACTGCTGGGATCCAACTACATGTACACCAACAATCCACCACCTGTGGATCACCCGCTGGTGCAGGGCGAATGGCCAGGGTATTTGGTGTGGATTCAGTTGTCTGTGATTGTGCTCTTCTTGCTGTTTTACTACGGATTTAGTCGGTATGTAAAGAAGGACTAGTGCACACGTACAGTTGATCGGAATTCCCGGGTCCGAAAGGGCCCGGGATTTTTTTATCGAAAAAGTTTCAAGGCCTCGCGAATGCTGAGCCCCGATAATTCAGCTCGATGGGCCTCCACAAAGGCGAGGACCCAGCGGGGGTCGCGCGCGGCATGGGAGCGGAGGGCCCAGCCGATGGCTTTGCGCAAGAAAAATTCTTTGGAGGGGATGTGGGGGAGGATGGCCGCTTCGAGGAAGTCGACATCAAGGTTTTTGCGGTAGAGAATCTGCGCGATAATGGCGCTGCGGTTGAGCCACATGTTGGGATCGTGGATCCATGTTTCGAGCACGGGGCGGATATGCGCTGGGTAACGTTCCAAAAGCGCACCGACAGCGTGCGTGGCCAAAAAGTCTACGCTGTCCCACCAAGACTTTTCTAAGATGAGGGCCTTAATCCAAGCCAAATCCTCCGGCACGAGTTGGCGTTCAAATTTGCGAATGAGGTCAAGGGCGACCATTTGGTATTCGCGTTCGGGAAGAGCCCACAGAGCCTCACAGGTGGCTTGAAGTTCCGCTTTGGAAGGCAGGTTGGCGCGTTCAAATAGCGGTTTGGTAAGCGCGGCCCGAAGAGGCTTTTTAAGCCCCAAAAAGGGGAATAGTCCCTTCATGTAGGCGGACATAGCCTGTGCGTCCACAGGAATTCCTTCAGACGCCAAACATGCTTGGACTTCCTGACACCATGCTGTCATGTTGTTTGATAGTATGTATCTAGACGCGCCAGTAGAGCTTCTTTTTGTCCATCCAAAAGCCCACACCCCAGCACAGAAGCATAAAGCTGAGGGCCATCAAGAGGGAACCAAAATCATTTCCCAACGGCTGATAAAAGGTCTCGTAAAGCCAAGGCCAAAGGCGGGTTTCGCGGATGGGAATGAGGTAGAACGTGACCAAAAGGATTTCTGACAGCAAATAGACCGCAAGTGGATTTTTGCCCAGCGGCTCAAAGAAGGAAACCCAGGCGTTTTTTCGGGCATTTACAGGCAGGAAAAAGAGCAGGACGGCGAGAATAATGAGGTCCAATCCTACCGTCAAAAGCACAAAAGAAGAGGTCCACAATTTCTTGTTAATGGGGAAGGCAAAATCCCAAAGGACGGCCAGCCCACAGGCCAAGGCGCCAACGAGAAGGATTTTTATCACCGTGTCTGCCGCACTCCCTTTTTGCTGCAAATGTTTGCCTAATGCAAATCCCGCAATCACATTAGCGAATGCGGGCAAGGTGCCCAAGAGGCCTTCAGGGTCAAAGGCCATGCCCTCCCCATGGTAGAGGTGTGCCTCGCCAAACAGCGCCAAATCGATGTGCAATCCGGCATTTCCTGTCATAGAAAAGGGGTCGCCAGGCACGCCGAACGCTAGGAGAATTCCCCAGTAGATGAGTAGTCCCATACCCGCAAGGATGTAGGTGATTTTTTGCCCTAAAAACCAGATGGAGAGGGCGGCCAAACCATAGCAGAGCGCAATGCGCTGGAGAACTCCGAGGATACGCGTTTCGGACAGCGGAAAAGCGGAAATTTCAAGGGTATCGCTTAAGCGGAAAAAGGGGTACCAGTACATCAAAAAACCCAGCAAAAACAGCAGTGCGGTTCGCTTGAGAATGTAAAAGGTCACTTCAAGGCTTGGATACCCCTTGAACTTGTCCAAGCTGAAACTCATGGCGGCCCCGACCGCAAATAAAAAGGAAGGGAATACCAGATCTGTGGGGGTAAAGCCATGCCACGCCGCGTGCTCGAGGGGGTCGTAGGCATAGGACCAACTGCCCGGAGAATTGACAATGATCATGAAGGCGATGGTCATGCCTCGGAAGACGTCTAGGGCGAGAAATCTGCGGGTGCTTGGGCTCATAGGGTCAAGTTTCTTCACTTGAGAGAAAGGAAGTTAGTAAATTCATAGAGGAATCTCACCTGATACACTATGAGCAAGCACTTTTCGCGTCGCGATGTACTGAAAACCTTGGGCCTCTCCATGGGGGCTGTTTTACCCTTGTCGGCTTGGGCTGAAAATGAGTTTGGCGAGCGGCTCATCATCCCCTCGTTTGAGAATAAACGCCCTCTACCTAAAGGCCCCTTGACGGCCATTACGTGCGGGGCGGGAAACCGCGGCAACGTGTATGGCAATTATGCCGTCCAATACCCCGAGGAATTGAACATCATTGGGGTGGCGGAGCCGATTGAAATTCGGAACGAACGCTATGCGGAAAAGCACAGCATTGCGAAAAAGAACCGTTTTGATACGTGGGAGCGGGTGTTTGAGCGGCCCAAATTCGCCGACGCTATTATCATTACAACCCCGGACGACTTGCATTACGGACCCTGCATGAAGGCGCTAGAGATGGGCTACCATGTCCTGTTGGAAAAACCTATTTCACCTTCTGAGCAGGAATGCCGGGACATTTTAGAATTGGCCGAACGCAGCGGAAAAATCGTCGCGGTCTGTCATGTCCTTCGCTATGCTCCCTACTTTGAAAAACTGCGCGAAATCATGCAGTCCGGCGTGCTGGGCAAGGTGGTTTCCATGCAGCATTTTGAGCCTATACAGCACGTCCATATGAGCCATTCGTTTGTGCGCGGAAACTGGCACAATTCGGTGCAGACCGCACCCATTATTTTGGCCAAATCGTGCCACGATTTGGACATGATGCGCTGGCTGGTGGGAAGCCCTGTGAAATCCCTCAATGCCTTTGGGGATGTGAGCTGGTTTACGGCTGAAAATGCGCCCGAAGGCGCTACGGCACGCTGTACCGATGGCTGTGCGGCGGAGGCGAATTGCCCGTATTCGGCCCTCAAGATTTACCACCGCGACCGAACCTGGCTGCACCATTTTGACCTTCCTGAAGACAAAGAGCTGCACGGCGAGGCCATCACGACCTACCTGCGCGAAAGCAATTATGGCCGCTGTGTGTACCGCATGGAGAACGACCAGCCGGACCATTACACGATGAATATGCTGTTCGAAAATGGGGTAACGGCCTCCTTCAACATGGAAGCCTTCACGTCCTACCATGGACGCCGAACGCGTGTCATGGGCTCCATGGGAGACGTGGTGGGCGATATGACCTCATTCACCCACACCGATTTTCGCACCCGCGAAAAGACCGTATGGGAGCAAAAAACCGATGGCCACGGCGGCGGCGACTGGAAGCTCGTGTCCGACTTTATTCAGGCCGTGGGCCATGAAGATCCCAGCTTGCTAACCTCAACGATTGGCGCGTCGATCGAGTCCCACCTGATAGGATTTGCGGCGGAGAAGAGTCGGTTGAGCGGTGGGGAGCTAGCGGTTATGTGAGGAATTGCTGTTTTGGATGACGAAAACGGAGCAAGCTTGACCACCATCGACACCCATATGGCTACAAAGTCCCCCGAGCAGCAAGCGGCCATGAGTCGCATGCGCGAATTCTTGCGCACACTTTTGCCTGATGCCGAAGAGGTCATTTCCTACGGCATGCCCGCGTTCAAGCAAAAGAAAGTACTGGTGTTTTATGAGGCCTTTTCCAAGCATTTGGGCTTCTATCCGGCAGCTGGGCCTATCCAAGCGTTTGAAGCGGATTTAAAGGCCTCCGGGCTTGTCTACAGTAAAGGAGCGGTGCAGCTCCCATTCGCTGGGGATTGGCCTGAAGAGCTGCTTAAAAAAATGGTCCAATACCGTCAACAGCAGGTGGGATGAATCGGCGAACTCTGCTTTCCGTTCTATGGCTGCTGGCATTAGCCCCAGCACAGGGTCAGCAGGTACTTTTCGCGGCAGGAGACCTGGGCTATGCCTGCTTCAGGATTCCCGCGATCGTAGCGTGGTCGCCAAATGAACTCTTTGCCTTTGCGGAAGGCCGACGGGAGAATTGCGCAGATTTTGGGGACGTGGATATTTTGATGCGCACAAGTACAGACGGCGGTAAAAACTGGTCCGCCCCAAGAGTTGTCGCCGATAATGCGCAGCTTCAAGCCGGAAATGCGACGCCCATTGTGGACCGATTGGACCCCCGGTATCCGGAGGGTCGCCTATTTCTCTTTTACAATACGGGAACCGCGTCCGAATACGATACCCGCATGGGCCTCGGTCGTCGTCGAGGCTTTTATACCACCAGCGTGGACCACGGAAAAACCTGGTCGGAGCCGGTGGACATTTCTTCGCAGGTGCACATGGATGTGCATTCGGCACGTCCTGAATTGGATGCGCGCACGTGGGCCTTTGCTCCAGGGCATGGGCTGCAGCTGGCTCACGGGCCTTATGCGGGACGGCTATTTGTGCCGGCCAATCACTCGCTTGGACCGCCGCAAACGGATTTTGCCGATTATCAGACCTATGGGTGCTATTCGGACGATCACGGCGCGACGTGGCAGGTGTCCCCGGAGCTAAAAGTGCCCTCTTCGAATGAGTCGATGGCTGCGCAATCACCTGACGGTCAGATGCTTTTAACGGTCCGAATTCAAAACCAAGGCACCAAACGCAAACTCATAGCGCGAAGCCTGGACGGCGGCAAGACTTGGGACAGCACCTGGCTTGCCTCCGACTTGCCGACCCCCATGTGCCAGTCGTCCATCTGCTACATCCAAGGCCCCGAACGCGGCGCCTTCTACCAGGTGGGACCGGCGGATACCGCAACGCGCAGCCAGCTCACCTTGTGGTCTTCGGAGGACGGCGGACAGCTTTGGCAAAAAGAAGCGGTCCTCTACGAAGGCTCTTCGGCCTATTCGGACGTGGTTTCCTTGGGGGACCTAGAACTAGGGGTGCTCTTTGAACGCGACGACTACCGCGAGATAGTTTTTCAGCGGATGAGGTTACCTTAGGAAATTAAAAACCCCGCCAAAATTGGCAGGGCTTTCTTGCTCCTCCTGCTGGACTTGAACCAGCGACCCTCTGATTAACAGTCAGATGCTCTAACCAACTGAGCTAAGGAGGAATGTTCCTTCGAAAAGGGCTGCAATAATACGAATAGACTGAAATTGGTGCAATAGCCAAGGGTATATTTGCGCCAGATATTTCAAATACCCCTCAAACCATGAGTCTTTTAGTCGTTGGCACCGTTGCATTCGATGGATTAGAAACCCCCTTTGGCGTTCGAGAGCGCATCTTGGGCGGCTCCGCTACGTATATCGGCATGAGTGCTGGTTACTTTGTCGATCGCATCAACTTGGTTTCGGTCGTGGGAGACGATTTCCCACAAGCCCACATTGACTTGCTGAATGCGCATAAAGTGCATACGGAAGGCCTACAGGTGATTAAAGGGGAAAAGACCTTTTTCTGGAAGGGCAAGTACCACATGGATATGAATTCGCGGGACACGTTGGACACGCAACTCAATGTTTTGGAACATTTTGACCCCATCATCCCTGAATCGTACAAGGATTGCGAATACTTGATGTTGGGCAATTTGGTGCCAGCCATCCAAATGCGCGTTCTCGACCAGCTCACAACTCGTCCCAAATTGGTCGTTCTAGACACGATGAATTTGTGGATGGACGTGGCGCTTGAAGACCTCAAAAAGGTGCTCAAAAAAGTGGACGTACTCACGATCAACGACGAAGAGGCGCGCCAACTTTCGGGCGAACACAACCTGGTGCAAGCGGCCAAAGCCATTCAGGCGATGGGCCCCCAAACCTTGATTATCAAAAAGGGCGAACACGGCGCCCTGCTCTTTGGCCCAGAAGGCCAGATTTTCTTTGCGCCCGCTTTGCCTTTGGCGGAAGTATTTGACCCAACGGGTGCGGGCGACACGTTCGCAGGGGGCTTTATTGGCTATTTGGCCGAAACCAAAGACACCTCCTTTGACAACATGAAGCGTGCCTTGATGTATGCCGCAACGATGGCATCATTTTGTGTGGAGAAATTTGGACCTGAACGCTTGGAGCACATTTCCGATGCGGAATTGGCCGAACGTCGCGCTCAGTTCACGCAATTGATTCACGTCCACTAAACCCATGCGAGTCGACAGTTTTCTTTGGGCCGTCCGACTCTATAAAACGCGCAGTCTCGCTGCGGATTCGCTCAAATTGGGCCGAATTCTCATCGACGATCAGCCCATCAAAGCAAGCCGAACGCTCAAGCCCGGAGACCATTTCACGCTGAAGTACACCGGCTACCTGAGGACCTTTAAAGTGCTCGACCTTCCCAAAAGCCGGGTCGGCGCACCTCTTGTTGAAAACTTTCTGCTTGAAACTACACAAAAAGAGGAGCTCGAAAAGCGCGAGATGATCCTTCTCGCCCGGAAACACCGGCGTAATCAAGGACTTGGGCGACCGACCAAGCGAGACCGTCGCGATTTGGACGCGTGGATTTGAGCCGTGAACAGCCCGGAAAACCGGTTAATTACTCCGTTTTAACGCTTTTTTAACAAGGCAAAATTCCGAGGGCAAAAGGTTCTTCCTTTTCTTTGTGTTAATCATCCTAAACTAACAATGATGAAAAAACTTATGACCCTTGCTGGGGCTTTGGTGTTCGCATTTGCAGCCAATGCTCAAACAGCTGCTCTGGACACGGTGGTAGAGCTCACGGAGCTTGAAATTGTGTCTTCGCGTTCGGACACTAAATCGCCTTTTGCGGTGACTACGCTTCCGAAGAAAGACATCGTGAACCGCTTGGCTTCACGTGACCTCCCCAACGTATTGAACACGGCTCCTTCTATTTACTCTACCAACCAAGGTGGTGGTGCAGGTGACTCACGTTTGAACGTTCGTGGATTCAACCAACGCAACGTAGCTATCATGATCAACGGTGTACCCGTTAACGACATGGAGAACGGTTGGGTATATTGGTCTAACTGGGACGGTGTGGGTGATGCTACCAGCAACATCCAAGTTCAGCGCGGTTTGTCAGGTGTAAACTTGGCTACGCCTTCTATTGGTGGTACCATCAACATCATTTCAGACCCTGCAGCGCGCACGAAGGGCGGTTACATCCGTCAGGAATTGGGCAGCTGGAATTTCTTGAAGACGACCGTTGGTTTCAACTCTGGTATGATCGGCGAGAAATTGGCGATTTCTGGAACGTTGGTGCGCAAGACGGGTGACGGCTTCTACGATGGCACTTGGACCGACGCCTACGCGTATTACGTCGGTGCATCCTACCAAGCGTCTAACAAGGACAAAATTGAATTGTACGCCATTGGTGCTCCACAGCGCCACGGTCAAAACTTGTACCGTCAAAATGTCGGCCGCTACTCACGCGATTTCGCTTTGTCTTTGGACGGTTACGACCCCAATGCCGCTGATCAGTTCTCAGAATTGGGCCGCAACTACAGCCAGAACTACAACACGGTAGACCCCTCGTACACCGGTGAGCAGTACTGGAACATGTACGGCGCGCGTCAGGGTGCTCGTTACAACCCCAACTACATCAATGAGCGTGAGAACTATTTCCACAAGCCACAAATCAACTTGAACTGGTACCACACCATCAACGACAACATGCGCTTGGGCAACATCTTCTACTTCTCTGGTGGTTCAGGCGGTGGCACAGGCACCTATGGTTCTGTAAAGAGCTCATCTGCTTTGGGCTATGCGCGGAACTGGGATGCTGAAGTTGCTGAGAACGGAGACGCTACCGATGGCAGCCCCGCTTCTACCGGCATCTTGCGTAACTCTATCAACAACCAGTGGACCTTGGGTGCCATTTCTAAGTTGTACCACGAAGTGAACGACAACTTGAACTTTACCTACGGTTTGGACGTGCGTTCCGCACAAGTGGAGCACGCTCGTGAAGTGCGTGACTTGTTGGGCGGTGCCTACTACGTGGACAACAGCAGCGACTTCCGTGCTGCCGACTTCCAAGCGGGCTTGGGCGACAAGATTGCCTACCACAACACGACGACCATCAACTGGGCGGGTGCGTACATTCAGGGCGACTACCGCGCTGATCGTTTGACTGCAAACGGTGTGGCAGGTTTCACCATGGCATCGTACACCTTGACCGACCACTTCCGTGACAACGGCAACGGTGAAGAGTACTACGCAGAGAACAAGAACCTCCCCGGTATGCAAATCAAGGGTGGTGCCAAGTACGCTATCAACGACAACGTAAACGCTTTTGCCAACTTGGGTTGGGTGAAGGCTACCCCTACGTTTGACAAGGCTATCAACGATGCTTCTGGTAAGGTTTACAAGCAGTCTTTTGCAGACAACGAGACCTTCAACTCGTACGAAGCAGGTTTGAACTGGAGCGCCCCCAACGGCAAATTGGCCTTGAGCGCTAGCTACTACTACACTTTGTGGTTGAACCGTACCAACAGCTTCTTCGTCTACTTGACGGACGGCTCTGAAGACGCGGTTTACTTGACCGGTATGAACGCTAAGCACAGCGGTTTGGAATTGGAGGCTGCTTTGAAGCCTATCAGCGGTCTTCGCATTGACTTGAGCGCTTCTTTCGGCGACTGGATAATGATGGACGACGTTTCTGGTGAGTACACGGACTACTCTTCTGGTTCTCCTGTAACGACCCAAGTGAACTACTACCTGAAGGGCTTGCACGTAGGTGACGCTCCTCAGAACCAGCAGGCTGTAGTTGTTCAGTACACGGGCATTAAGAACTTGAACGCTACGTTGACCTACCGCAACTACTCTAAGTACTACGCAGATTGGAACGTATTCGATCGTACCGATGCGTCTGACACGCAAGAGTCTTGGCAGGTGCCTTCGTTCAGCGTAATCGACTTGAACTTGAACTACCGTTTGCCCATCGACTTCAATGGTGTGACCATGGACGTCTTTGCGCACGTGTTCAACTTGACCGATGCGGTGTACATCCAGGATGCTACGGACAACTCTAACTACAACGCGTACGGCGACAAGACGCACTCTGCAGACGACGCAGAAGTGTTCTTGGGCTTGCCCCGCAACTGGAACGGTGGTGTTCGCATCAACTTCTAAACGTTTCAAAGCGCTAAGCGCTTAAAACGGAAGCGCGCCCAGCAATGGGCGCGCTTTTTTTTGCTCCCAACCTATTTGGCTTGAGGGCTTGAGGGCTTAAGGGTTAAAGGGTTAAAGGGTTGAAGGGGTGCGCCTGGGCTAAGCGTTTAAAACGCTTTATTCCGCAAAAGAGAGGAGCACAGTGCCCTTTTCGACCGGCTTTCCGGCTTCTGCCTGGATGGCACCCACAACGGCGTCGTGTGGCGCTTTTAGCGCGTTTTCCATCTTCATGGCTTCCAAGACGACCAAGGTGTCGCCTTTTTTGACGGCTTGGCCTTCCTGGACGGGAATAGTTAGCACCATACCGGGCATAGGGGCCTTCAGTGTTTCAATGCCCGAAGCTGCTTTGGCACCGACCCCCATGGCCTCAAGTTTTTCGTCGATTTCGCTCAAAGAGTGCACTTCGTAGGTGAATCCGTTGATCCACCAGGTGCTCGTTTTCTCAGTGGCATCTTCTGAAACCAAAAAGGCTTGGTAGTCGCGACCCCCTTTGTGGATGCGGTATTCGCGGCCGCCAAGGGCCTCAATTTTAACCTCCAAATCCGAACCATGCGGCACGATTTTGGTTCCATTCACGCGGTGCTTCATAACGGGCACAAGTTACGCAGGCATTGTACCTTCGCAGACATTCGATTATGACGATACAGATCCTCCAATTTATCCTGAGCCTTTCGCTGCTGGTCATCCTGCACGAACTCGGCCACTTTTTGCCTGCCATTGCGTTCAAAACGCGTGTAGAAAAGTTTTACCTCTTTTTTGACCCTTGGTTTTCCTTAGTCAAAAAGAAAATTGGCGGGACCGAATACGGCATCGGCTGGCTTCCCCTGGGCGGCTATGTGAAGATTGCGGGCATGGTGGACGAATCTATGGACACCGAACAAATGAAGCAACCCGCTCAGCCCTGGGAGTTTAGATCTAAACCCGCTTGGCAGCGTTTGGTGATTTTGTTGGGCGGCGTTACGGTCAACTTCATTGTGGCGATCGTGATTTACGCAGGCATGATGGCCTACTACGGCGACACCTATGTGGCGAACGATAGCTTGAAGGATGGCGTTTGGGTCAATGACTTGGGTGAAGAATTGGGCCTCCAAACGGGGGACCGAATCACCGCCGTCGACGGCAAGGAAATTGCGCGTTTTAATGACGTAAACATTGAAATTTTGTTGGGTTCGGGCAAAGAAATGACCGTGGTGCGCGGTGCAGAAACGCTCCAAATCCCAATCACCGCGGCCTTTGTGAAGAGCGCCATTGAAAACAAGGCGCCCTGGATGTTCCCGCGCGTTCCCTACTATGTGAAAGCCTTTACGGAGGATTCGCCTGCGATGGCAGCTGGCCTGGAATTGGGCGATAAGATTACGGGTTTGAACGGCCATGCCATGCCTTACTTTGACCAGTTTTTGGATTCGGTTCCTGCGCACGCGGGCCAAGCCGTCACGCTGCAGTTTGAGCGCGAGGGAGTGGCGGGTGAAATTGCCTTTACCGTTTCGGACAGTGGCCGAATGGGGGTTTATTGGCAAGATGACGTAGCGGATCTTTTCCCGTTGACTACCGTAAAATACAGTGGCTTCTCCGCCATCGCACAAGGCTGGCATCAAGCAACCTCCAAGCTGAGCTTTTACGTGCGCCAAGTCAAGTTGATGTTCCAGCCTGAGACAGGCGCCTACAAAGAGGCGGGAGGTTTTATTACCATCATGCAACAGTACCCGACCGAATGGGATTGGCAGCGCTTTTGGAACTTCACGGCCTTCTTGAGCTTGGCCTTGGGATTCTTGAACGTCCTCCCCATTCCAGCCCTGGATGGCGGTCATGCGGTGTTTGTGTTGATCGAAATGGTGACCGGAAAGGCGCCAAGCACGAAAGTGCTGGAGGTGGCCCAAATGATTGGTTTCTTCTTGCTCCTGGGCCTATTGCTGCTCGTGAATGGGAATGACATTGTGAAGCTATTTAGCTAAGCGCGGGCTGCGCCCGCGAGCTAGAGGGCTAGGGGGTTAGGGAGCTAGGGAGCGCCGATGGCGCGCTAGGAAGATAGAGGGCGCACGCTGCGCGCTGTGGCGACCTTGCTGGAGAATCTCCTGTTGGCTGGATGGTCTGATCGTTTAAACGTTTAATCTCTTGTACTTACGCGAGTTCCGCTGGTACTTCGCTGCGCGCTAGAACTTTCGCACCCCCCCAACAAACGACGCAAAGCACCTTTTAACCCTTTAACCCTTCAACTCTTAAACCCTTTAACCCAACGCCACATCCAAACACATCATGACGATAAAACCGCCAATGAATCCAAGGGCGGCGACGTCGGTGTAGCGATCGCGCTGGGTTTCTGGGATTACCTCTTCGACAACGACGTAGATCATAGCGCCGGCGGCAAAGGCCAGGGCGAAGGGAAGTACGGGCTGCATGTACATGACGGCGATAGCGCCAATGACACCGGCCACGGGCTCGACAATCGCAGAAAGCTGCCCAAACCAAAAGCTGCGTCCGCGGGAAACGCCCTTTCGGCGCAGAGGAAAGCTAACGGCAATGCCTTCGGGGAAGTTTTGGATGCCGATACCAATAGCTAGGGCGATGGCGGCACCCAAGGTGGCCCCGTCTATGCCGGCGGCATAAGCGCCAAAAGCGACACCCACAGCGAGACCTTCGGGGATGTTGTGTAGGGTGATGGCGAGCACCAAAAGGGTGGTGGATTTCCAATCGGTTTCGACCCCTTCAGCTTCGTTTTTGTTGAAATTGATGTGCAGGTGGGGAACGAATTTATCGAGGCCAAAAAGGAAGAGCGCGCCAGTGGCAAAGCCAATCGCGGGGGGGAGCCAGGGCAGGTAGCCGAGATTTTCGGACAGTTCAATAGAGGGCGCAAGAAGGCTCCAGTAGGAGGCGGCAATCATAACGCCTCCCGTGAATCCAAGCATGCCGTCCAGCCATTTGCGAGGCATTTCTTTAAATAGGAAGACTAGAGCCGCGCCGGTTGCCGTCATCAGCCACGTAAAGGTGGTCGCCAAAAAAGCGAGGAGGACGGGGTGGGTGTGCGCGAGCTGTTCCAGGTTTTCCATGGCGGTTGCGGTTTGGTCAAGCAAAGTTAGGTCTTTCTAATTCATTCAACAAGCTGCCCTTAAGTTCGCGGGATGTGCGGATTCGCGCTATCTTCGGGACTATGTCGGTGACGAAGTTCCAACTTCCTTCTGGTAAACGAATTTACTTCGCAAGTGACCTTCATTTGGGGGCTCCCACGCATCAGGCTTCGGCCGAACGTGAAAAACGCTTCTGCGCGTGGCTGGACCGCATCAAAGAGGATGCTCAGGCGCTCTACCTCGTGGGCGATTTATTTGACTTTTGGTTTGAATACCAGAAGGCGGTGCCGAAGGGCTTTGTTCGGGTCTTAGGCAAACTAGCCGAACTGCATGATCGCGGCATTAAGCTCCATTTCTTTACGGGCAACCACGACCTTTGGATGCGAAACTATTTGTCAGAAGAAATTGGTTTTCAAATATATACAAAACCTGTTGTCCATGTTTGGGACGATAAAACCTTCTACATCGGCCATGGCGACGGCTTGGGTCCGGGAGACTCAGGCTATAAGCTTCTAAAGCGGGTTTTTACGTTTAAGCCCTTTCAATGGGCCTATCGTTGGGTGCATCCAGATGTGGGAATCGCCCTGGCGTCGTGGCTGTCCAAAGGCTCACGTGCGCGCACCGGCCACGAGGATTATGCGATGAAGGACGTTCGGGACGAGGCGCTCTACGTGTATGCCAAGGAAACCTACGCGCAAACGCCGGCGGATTACTGGATTTTTGGGCACCGCCACTTTCCGGTGCTGACCGACCTGGAGCAAACGGGTGCGCAGTTCTGCAATTTGGGCGACTGGATTAAGTGGAATTCCTGGGCGGAATTTGACGGGGAGGCGGTGAAGTTGCACAACCCTAGCGCGCAACCCTAGCGAAGAACACAAGCCAATAAAGGCAAGAAAAAACCCCCACCGCATCGCGACAGGGGTTGAAAATCAAGATTTTAGAAGACTTACTTCGCGGCTTGGAAGCGGGTGTTCACCTCGTCCCAGTTGATGACGTTGAAGAAGGCCCCCACGTAGTCAGGACGGCGGTTTTGGTACTTGAGGTAGTAGGCATGCTCCCAAACGTCCAATCCCAAGATGGGCGTTCCTTCGCAGCCGACACCGGGCATCAAGGGGTTGTCTTGGTTGGCCGTCGAGCAAACCTCGAGGCGACCGCCCTTGTTGACGCACAACCAGGCCCAACCGGAGCCAAAGCGCGTACCCGCAGCCTTGGTGAAGGCAGCCTTGAAATCTTCAAAGGAACCAAAGGCGGCGTTGATGGCTTCGGCCAATTCGCCTTCGGGCTGACCACCGCCATTGGGCGACAAAACAGTCCAAAACAAAGAGTGATTCCAGTGGCCTCCACCGTTGTTGCGAACGGCCGCAATGTCCGTGTGCGAAGCGAGCAACTCTTCGAGTGACTTGCCTGCCATGTCGGTGCCTTCGATGGCAGCGTTCAAGTTGTTGATGTAGGCTTGGTGGTGCTTGGAGTGGTGAATCTCCATCGTCTGCGCATCAATATGGGGCTCCAGAGCGCTGTACGCATAGGGGAGGTGTGGAAGTGTAAACATGTGATTGAAATTTTATTGAAGGTATAACAAAGGTAGGGGCTGAAGGTTGTTTTGGCCCCCTATCTTTAGGGTATGGCCTCCTTTCCGATCCGAACCAAATCCCTCAGCGTCTTCAGTGCGAGCGCGGGGGCGGGCAAGACCTTTCGCTTGGCGGCGGAATATTTGGCGACGGCATTGCGCGACCCGCAGCAGCCGAAGGCCTTTGTGCATATTTTGGCTTTGACCTTTACCAACAAGGCGGCGAACGAGATGAAGCGCCGAATTTTGGACAGTCTCCGCGACTTTTCGGAGGTAGCCGACTTTGGCGATTCCAAGGGCTTGGCTTCGGCGGTGTGCGAGATTTTGGAGATTTCGGACCGGGAGTTGGCTATTCGGGCCCGAAAGACGCTCGAACTCATGCTGCACGACTACGGCTCTATCGGCATTGGGACGCTGGACCAATTCACGCACAAGCTGGTCCGAACTTTCGCCCTCGAACTGGGACTCCCCGGGCAATTTGAGGTAGAACTCGAACAGGAACTGCTTCTGGATCTGGCCGTCCAAGAGTTGATGACGGAGGTCGGCAGCAACCAAGCGCTCACCAATGTCCTGATTGCCTTTGCCGAATCCAATGTCGAAGACGAAAAAGGGGGCGACATCTACCCGGCCCTCCTCGATATGGCGGCCCATTTGAGCAAGGAAACCAGCGTGGACGCCCTGCGCGCCCTGGGCCAATGGTCTTTGGACTCCCATGCGGATGCCCAAAAAGCCCTGCAGGCCTTCCAGCGCCACCTCCTTGAATCCGCAGCGGCCATTGGAACCGCCATCTTCGACGCCCTAGAAAGGGCCAACACGGGCGCCATCTCCAACCTCAATTACTACACGGGCATCGCCGGCCGCCTCTTGAAACGCGACCCCGCCGAATGGGTCCCCAGCGCCTCCCTCCAGAAGGTCATCGAGGACCCAATGGCCGTCTACAAGACTGCCGAGCGCAGCAAGCAGGGCCCCGAACTTGGCCAGGAACTGGGCGGCTATTTTCAGCGCGCCCTGGAGCTCGCCGGGCAGGCCATGTTGGTGAAGGAAATTCGGAAAAACGATCGGAGCGCCTCGGTCATGGTGGAGCTTTCGAAGGCTTTGGAGCGCGTGCTTGAACGCCTGCGCATTCAGCCCCTTTGGAAATTCAACCGCCTTATCCACGACGAATTGGGCAAGCAGCCAGCGGCCTATTTGTTTGAACGGTTGGGCGAGCGCTACCAGCACTTTTTTGTGGACGAGGCCCAGGATACCTCCACCCTCCAATGGGCCAATTTGTGGCCTTTGCTGGAGAACGCTCTATCGGCAGAATCGGGGAGCAGCCTCATCGTGGGCGACGGCAAGCAATCGATCTACCGCTGGCGCGGCAGTGACGCCGAATCTTTCTTGACCCTGATCGAACGCAGCGAGGCCGCCCAACCTCCCCTAGACGCGTACCCCTCCCTGCAGGGCCGCACGGAGCACATTCCTTTGCAGGACAACTGGCGCAGCCGCACCCAAATTGTGGACTTCAACAATGCCCTTTTTGCGGACCTCGCGGCCCAGGGGGTCTTTACGCGGCCGACGCATGCCACGAGCTACCAGCGCGCGCCTCAAAACCCCAAAGGCAAGCCAGGCGGGCGTGTCGATGTCCGATTATTGCCCAGCCTCAACCAGGTGGACCTCTGGCCCCTCGCTTTGGACACCCTCGTGCGCGACTTGCGCACTGCTGAAGCCGCCAAGTGGGCGTGGGCGGACATGGCCATTTTGGTGCGCGACAAGCGCCAAGGCCGAGCCATCGCCCTGCGCCTGGCAAAGGAGGACATTCCCGTGGTGTCGTCTGAACTGCTCGCCCTCTCCAGCTCTTCCTACGTGTTGGCCATGGCGGCCATCATGAATTGGATGCTGGTGCCCCGCGAACGCGACCGTCAGTGGGCCGTTCTGAAGGAACTCCATGTCGCGGGCCTGTGGGCCGTTCCCGCGTCGGAACTGCACCTCGCGGGTGCCGCCCTGAGCCAGCCGGAAGCTCCGCCGTTTGCCACGCAGCTCAAGGCCATTTTGCCCGGGTTTGATGCGGACATTGCGTGGAAACTCAGCCTCTACGAAATGGGCGAGTACTTGGCCCGCGCCCTGAAGATTGCGCAGCTGGGGGACCCCTTCGTTTTGCGCTTTTTGGACGCTTTGCACGATTTTTCGCACAAGCAGCTCAACCGTTTGGAAGCGTTTATGTCCGAATGGGCCCGAAAAAAGGACGCCTGGAGCATTTCTGCCCCGCCGGGCATGGACGCCATCGAACTCCTCACCATACACGCCTCCAAGGGCCTGGAATACCCGCTGGTCTACGTGCCCTTCGCCACTTTGAAGCCCAAGGACGGCCGGAGCGCGTGGATGGCCTTGGACTGGACCGAACTCTTTGGCCTCGACACCGAGGCACCGCCCTCGTCGCTCCTCTCCCTCAAGTCCATGAAGGAGCCCAAGGTGCGCGAACCCCTACACGCCGTGCACCCCGAATACGTCGAAGCCGCCGAGCGCGCCGTCGAGGAGCGCATCTTCGACGACTACAATTTGCTCTACGTGGCGTTCACCCGCCCGCGGGATGGCCTCACCTTCTACCTCACCGAAGACTACTACGGGAAGGACCTCTGGGCGCACATTGCCCGAACCTACCCCGGGACCACGGACCACCTCCAGCTCGGCGAATGGCCCGCTCCTGTGGACCGTGCTGCCCACGGTCCCGCCCCCGCGCTGCCCTGGCCGATGGCGCAGGTGGCCAGCGACGATTGGACGCACCGAGTGAGGCTGGCGCGCTTTGAGGAAGAGGGGCCAGAGCAGCGGCTGGGGAATGCGGTCCACCGTGTGATGGAGCGAATTCGGAGGCCGGGGGATGCGGCGCAGGCGCTGGCGCAGGCGGCGGCGGAAATGCAGTGGACCGCGGAGGAGCGGCAGGAGGTGGAGGCGAGGGTGGCTAAGGCCCTGTCGGACGAACGCCTGAAGCCCCTGTTTGAGGCGGCCGAGATTTACACCGAGCGGCCCTTGCTGATGCCCGAAAAAGGCGTCAAGCGCCCCGACCGGGTGGTGAAGTTGCAAGACGGCCGCTGGCTGGTGGTGGATTATAAAACGGGCGATGTTCAGGAGGAACATGCCACACAAATTGAACGCTATGCGGAGGGCTTGACGTCTGTTTTGGGCACCCGACCGGGGACCCTGCGGGTGTACCTTCGCGATCAAATTGACGTATATGGGAGCTAAAGACGCATTCTACCAAGGCTTGCAGCAAGAGTTGCAGGCGATCCAAGAGCAAGGCCTGTTCAAGCGCGAACGCATTATTGCTTCGCCCCAGGACGCGGTGATTACCTTGACGGATGGCAGCGAAGTGTTGAACTTTTGTGCCAACAACTACTTGGGTCTCAGCAGTCACCCCAAAGTTTTGGAGGCGGCGCATGCGGCGTTGGAGACGCATGGCTTTGGAATGAGTTCGGTCCGTTTTATCTGCGGGACGCAAGACATTCACAAGACGCTAGAGCAGAAGATTGCGCAGTTCCTGCACACCGAGGATACCATTTTGTATGCCGCGGCCTTTGACGCGAATGGAGGCGTTTTTGAACCCCTTCTGGGCGAGCAGGACGCCATCATCAGCGACAGTTTGAACCACGCGTCCATCATCGATGGGGTGCGTCTGTGCAAGGCGATGCGCTTCCGCTATGCGAACAACGACATGGCCGATCTGGAGGCGCAGTTGAAGGCAGCCGATGCGGCGGGCGCTAAGACGAAGTTGATCGTGACCGATGGCGTGTTTTCTATGGACGGCTATGTGGCCCAAATGGACGCCATCTGCGACCTGGCGGACCAGTACGATGCCCTCGTGATGGTGGACGAATGCCACGCCACCGGCTTCATTGGTGCCACCGGACGCGGGTCGATAGAATTGCGCGGTGTTTTGGGCCGTGTGGACCTCATAACGGGCACCCTGGGCAAAGCCCTCGGCGGCGCCATGGGCGGCTTCACCACCGGCAAGAAGGAAGTGATCGAAATGCTCCGCCAACGCTCGCGCCCCTACCTCTTTAGCAACTCGTTGGCCCCCGCCATTGTGGGCGCGTCCATCGCCGTTTTGGACCTCTTGTCCGAAACCACCGAACTCCGCGACAAGCTCGAAGCCAATGTCCAGCAGTTTAAAGCCGGCATGCGCGCTGCAGGCTTTGACTTCAAGGACGGCGAATCCGCCATTGTGCCTGTCATGCTCTACGATGCCGCCCTTTCGCAACGCTTTGCAGACGCCCTGTTGCAGCGCGGCATTTACGTCATCGGTTTCTTCTTCCCAGTCGTTCCAAAAGGCCAAGCCCGCATCCGCGTCCAACTCAGCGCCGCCCACAGCCCCGAGCATATCGACCGCGCCATCGCGGCCTTCACGGAGGTGGGCAAGGAGCTTGGGGTGATCTGAAGCTAGGGAGCTCGGGCTTCGCCCTCGCGCTAGAAAGCTAGTGCGCTGGGTAGCTCGCGCGTCGCGCTGTGGCGCTTTGCCAAAAACGTTTACTCTCTTTTCCGCTTGACCCTCGCGGCAGACCTTCGCCGCGCGCTGAACCTTCAACCATTCAGACCAAGCACCCCCACAACGAAAAAGGCCGGGAAATTCCCGGCCTCTTTATCAGGAGAGTCAAAGGGCTAGGCTTTAACCCTTTAACCCTTATACCCTTTAACCCTTCGCCTGCCCTAGCACTCCCCATGCGTGAGCACGAGGTAGCCGTTGGCGGGCAAGGTGATTTGGCCGGCCTCTTCGAGTTCCGCCTCTTCGCCCGTGAACCAGTTGGTGTAGTCTTCGTCGATAGCACCGCTGTAGTCGATGGTGACTTCCTCGGCGCTGAAGTTGACAAATACGGTGACGATGTTGTCGCCCTTCACGCGAGAGAACGCATAGACACTGGCGTTATTGGTGGTGATGCGCGTTTGGGCACCGCCCCATGAACCGTTGGCCAATGCGCCTTGGGTCGTTTTGAGGGCCAATGCCTTGCTGTAGAAGTCGGCTTGCGAAGGGGCGCTCCAGTCTATGGTGTCGCGCTCAAAGAAGCGCAGGCTCTTGTTAAGGCCTACTTCTTGGCCGCTGTAGATGAGGGGCATGCCCTGAGACATCGTAGCGCAGAGAACAAAGGCGGCGTGTGCATTGTTGCCGATGCGCTTTTCTACCGTGCCGTTCCAAGAGTTCTCGTCGTGGTTGTCGATAAAGTAGAGGCGGTAGCCGTCGGCAGGGAAGTCTTTGGCTTGACGGGCGAGGTAGTCGTCGATGGTGGCGACGTCCGCCCCTTTGCCGGCAGCATTATTGAGTAGGTGGTGGAACTCCCAGCCGTAGGTCATGTCGAATTGGCTCTCGTGGAGGTAGAAGTACTCTGACTCGGCGAGCATGAAAATCTCGGGGTTGTGGCCGCGGAGATGCTGGATGGTTTCGGTCCAGTAGTCTTGTGTTTGCCCCCCTGCCATATCCACGCGGAAGCCGTCGATCTGGTACTCGTCGATCCAGTAGAGCATGTCTTGACGTTGAGCCTCCATCATGGCGGGGTTCTCATAGTCCAATTCCGCTACATCGGTCCAATCGGTCGGATTGTTGTGGTCGTCTCGGCCGTTGGAGATTTCGCCCGTTTCGGGATCACGGTAGTAAAAGTCGGGGCTTTCCGTCATCCAAGGGTGGTCCCAGGCGGTGTGGTTGGGGACCCAGTCGATGATGAGTTTGAAGCCTTGCTCGTGGGCGGCCTGGACGAGGTTGCGAAAATCTTCCTCTGACCCAAACTCGGGATTAATCCCGCGGTAATCTTGGATGGAGTAATAGGATCCAAGCACACCTTTACGGTTCTTCACCCCGATAGGTTGAATGGGCATCAGCCAAAGGATGTCCACCCCCATTTCGCGCAGACGGGGCAGGTGCGTTTGAAAGGCCGCAAAGGTGCCCTCGGGGGTGTACTGGCGGATGTTGACCTCGTATAGGTTGGCATTTTTAGACCACTCGGGGTGGTACTCGTGGGGGGCGTCCACCACTTTTTCGGGCTGGGAGCAGCTGGCCAAAATCAAGGCGGCCGCAGCCAAGGTGAGGAGTTTTTTCATGAGAAAAGGAGCTTAGTGTTGAAGATAGACAAAGGAATAGGGCGCGACAGTGGCGCTGGAAATGCCAATTTGGGCGTCGCCGGCCAAACGAGTCACATCGCGAGTGAGCGGGTGAACGTAGGGGCTTGCGCCGCGGTTCAGGAGAATCCACACGTGTTCCGACAGGTACTGGCGGTGGATGACGAGCACGTCTGCGCTGGGGCTGAAGACTTCCGTGTAGCCATAGCTGAGGGCCATGCTGTTCTTGCGGGCGGTGACGATTTCTTGGGTGCGCAGGCGAAGCGCTTGTTCGGCAGGCGTATAGTTGGACCACTTCATGAAGCGGCGGTTGTCAGGGTCATTGCCGCCGGCCATACCGTACTCATCGCCGTAGTAGACCACGGGGATGCCGGGAACGGCGTGGTTGAGCGCGTGCAAAAGGGCCAAACGCTGGTAGCCCACCGTGTCGCCCGCTTGGATGTTGCGCGTGTAACCCGCCAGCTTGCTGTCTTCGTCGGGGGAAACGCTGCGGTCTGCCAAGGAGATGAAGCGCGGCTTGTCTTGGTTGCCCGAAATATTGCCCATCAAATGGTGGTAACCGTATACGTTGAGGCTGTTTTGGAGCACGGAGGCCATTCGGGCCGCATCTGTCCCCAAATCCGCACAGTACTGCACCGCCGCATCGTAGAAATTGAAGTCGAACTGCGCATCCAATATCCCGTTGCCCAAGTAACTCGCAATGAGGTCGGCCGAACCGTAGGTCTCCCCAATCTGGTAGAGGCGCTGTCCGCTTTGGTTTTGCTTCTTCAGCTTCTTGGTGAGGGTGCGCCAGTAGAGAAGGTCAACGTGCTTAGTGGCGTCGTGGCGGAATCCATCGATGCCGAAGTCGGTCATCCACACCAACGCGGAATCCGTCATAGGCTCCACCACCTCGGGGCGGCGCAAATCCAAGGTGGGCAAATGCGTATCAAACCAGGTGGTCAAGCGGTGGTCGTCCCAACGTTCGGTATTCAAACTGCTGTCCGGGAGGTAGAGCGAAGTCGCCCAGTCGCGGTGCTGCTTATATACGGGGTGATCCAGGTGCACGTGGTTGGCCACATAGTCGAGAAGGACATTCAGGTTGCGCCCATGGGCAACGTCCAAAAGCTGGTGCAGCTGCTCGGGGCTGGCCATGCGGCGGTCCAATTTCTTAGCGGAGGTAGGCCAGTAGCCGTGGTAGCCCGAAAAACGTGTCATCACCCCGCCCTTGTTCCATAGCCCGTAGGCGCCCTGGGGGTTGCGGCCAATGGGGGAAAGCCACACGGTGTTGAAGCCAAAATCTTCAAAGTAGCCCGACTCCACCGCCTGGGTGATGCCTGCCACGTCTCCGCCCATGTAGTCCGCCAAGGGAAGCACATCGGGTCGGTTCAGCGGTGCGTCGTTGCTGCGGTCGCCATTGGCAAAACGGTCCACCATCATGAAGTAGAGGGTGGCATTTTCCCAGTCGCTGCGGGTGAGCTGGCGGGTGTGGGCAATCAGGTGGTCTTCGTCAAAGGGAATCAGGACGTCGTTGCTGATTTGGGCGCCGTTGTGGGAGTAGAGGTGCAGGTGGTTGCGTTCGGACCAATCCGAATCTTTGGGCAAATAGACCCACACCGTGCCGTCCGCCTGACGCTCCACCGCCGAGGCAGGCAGCGCATAGGTGTTCCAGAACGCCAAGACCTCCTGATCTTCTGGAAGCGTGTCGAGCACCACAAAAGTGATGTCCTCGCCCGTTCCGCCATCGCCCACGTTCAGCGCGCGCAGGGGCTGGCAAGGCTGACCCGGCAAATCGACCGTTAAACTGTGGTTGAAGCTGCCAAAGCCATTGGGAACCAAGGTACTGTCGTCGCCGGGCTGCAAGCGCTCTTCGCCATTTACGAAGTACTTGTACGCGTAGTTTCCGGCGGGCAAATTCAGCGAAGCCTGGTAACTTCCACCGGTAGAATCGCCTACGTAGCGCATGGGGGTAGCGCTGCGGTTCCAGTTGTTGAACGACCCAAAAAGCGTCACCCGCAAGCTGTCCGACGCCGGCCCATAGCGGAACGTCACAGGCTGGGCCATGCTCTGCTTGAGGAGGAGGCTATATTCGCCGTCCGCGGCGTGGAACGTAACGGTGCCCAAGGGAGCCTCCATACGCCCCGTAATGCGGTAGATGGCCGAATCCTTCTGATAGCTCACCTTCAATCCCTCGGGCCAATCCACGGACTCCACCTCCGAAAGCACATAGTCTTCTACGTAGAGCTTCGTTTCACCCTCCACCAGCTGCAATGGGCGGTAGCCGAGGCCGGCATCTTCATCCCCGATGGGCAAAGAAGGGCCTCCGCAGCTCGCGAGGAGAGCGATGAGGGCGAGGAGGGTTAAAGGGTAGAAGGGTTTAAGGGTCAAAGGGTCAAAGGGTTTGGGGGCTAGGGGGCTAGGGGGCTAGGGGGCTAGGGGGCTAGGGAAATTAGAAGACTTGAAGGTAAAAACTTGATTCCAAACCAACTAACTAGCAAACCAACCAACCAGCAAACCAAAGATTAGCTGTTAAACGTTTCGCAACACTTCAACGTGTGGGCCGTTCCGCCCACGTGGAAGGTGACGTCGGGTCCGTCTTTGTGGGTCACGGTGAGACCGGATTCGGCCACTTGAACGTGCAAAAGGGCACCGCGCCAACGCAGGTGGAAGGAGAGGCCGGTCCACTGTTCGGGCAAGAAGGGCTGGAAGTGCAGGTCCTCGCCGACGATTTTCATGCCGCCAAATCCGTAGACGACGGACATCCAGGTGCCGCCCATGGCAGTGACGTGGAGGCCTTGGTAGACTTCGTGGTTGTAATCGTCCAGGTCCAAACGGGCCGTGCGCAAGTAGAGCTCGTAGGCCTTCTTTTTGTAGCCGAGGCGACTGGCCAAAACCGTGTGCACACAGGGGCTCAGGGAGCTTTCGTGAACGGTTAAAGGCTCGTAGAAATCGAAGTGGCGCTTGAGTACGTCCAGGTCGGTGCGGTCTTCGAAGAAGAACATCCCCTGGAGGGTGTCAGCCTGCTTGATGTAGCAGGAACGCAGGATGCGGTCCCAGCTCCATTTCTGGTTGATGGGGCGCTGTGCGGGGTCGAGTTCGTTGACAGGGATGAGCTCCTTGTCGAGGAATCCGTCCTGCTGAAGGTAGACCTGGTGCTCCTCGCTGTAGGGGTAGTAGAGGTTTTCCCGAATGGCCTCCCACTGCTCGATTTCGTCGCTGTCCAACTGGAGTTTGGCGAGGAGTTCCGCGTAGTCGGCGGGCTGTTCGGTCGCCAACCATTGGGCACATTCGGCCGCGTATTCCAAGCACCACGCCGCCATGAAGTTGGTGTAGTAGTTGTTGTTGACGTTGTTCTCGTATTCGTTGGGTCCCGTCACGCCAAGGATGACAAACTTCTCCTGGGCATCGCTCCAGTTGACGCGTTGCGCCCAGAACCGGGCAATGGCCACGAGCACCTCTAAGCCGCCCTCGGCGAGGTAGCTGCGGTCCTGGGTGTGGCGAATGTAGTTGTAGATGCCGTAGGCGATGGCGCCGTTGCGGTGGATCTCCTCAAAGGTGATTTCCCATTCGTTGTGGCATTCTTCGCCGTTCATGGTCACCATGGGGTAGAGGGCTGCGCCGTCGGTGAAGCCGAGCTTTTCGGCGTTTTCGATGGCTTTGCCGAGCTGCTTGTAGCGGTAGACCAAGAGGTTTTTAGCGACGCTCTTGTCGGTGGAGGCCATGTAGAAGGGCAGGCAGTAGGCTTCAGTGTCCCAGTACGTGGAACCGCCGTACTTCTCGCCGGTGAAGCCTTTGGGGCCGATGTTTAAGCGGGCATCCACCCCTGTAAACGTTTGCAACAGGTGGAAGATGTTAAAGCGAATGCCTTGCTGGGCCGAATCGTCCCCGTCAATGCGAATGTCCGCCAGCTCCCACTTGGCCATCCAAGCGTTGGAATGGGCGCTGCGCAGGGCGTCGTAGCCTTTCGCCGCAGCGTGCTGGGCTTGTTCTTCGGCGCGTGCGACGACCTTCTCGGGGGCCGCATTGAGGCTGTTCACCACACCGACGTACTTGAGCACGTGAACGGATTGACCGGCCTGCAGGTCTGCGCGGTATAGGCTTTCCGAATAGCCTTCACGGCCGGAAGCGGTGGCCTCCAAGGCGTTGCCCTCGGCGCTCACCGCACAGTGCATGGCGGCGGCGGCGTGGAAGTCTAGCTTTTTGGTTTTGGCGTGCACGTGGCCTTGGCCAGCGGTAGCGGAATGGCCTTGCTGGGCCCAGAAGGTCTCTTCCCAGTTGGCGTCCGAATTCACGACGTTGAAGTCCAAGTAGGGAGCTACTTCCAGGGTAGCGGCCTCGTTGGCGGTGATTTTGTAGGAAATCGCAGCGACCTCATCGTCCACGATGCTGAGGAAGCGCTCGGCTTCGACGCGCACGCTCAGGCCGTTGGCCAGGGTGGCGGTGAAGGTTCGGCGCAAGAGGCCTTGGTGCATATCGAGCTCGCGGTGAAAGCTACTCACCTGCGCAGCGGTGGCCAAATCCAAGACCTCGCCGTTGACGCGGACGTGAATGCCGATAAAGTTGACCGCATTGAGCACTTTGGCGAAGTACTCGGGGTAGCCGTTCTTCCACCAACCCACTTTGGTCTTGTCGGGGTAGTACACGCCGGCGATGTAGGTGCCTTGCAAGTGCTTGCCGGAGAAGCCTTCTTCGTTGTTGGCGCGCTGGCCCATGCGGCCGTTGCCCAGAGCGAAGAGGGATTCGGAGAGGATTTGGTGCTCCGGATTCCAGGTGGATTCCGTCAGCTTCCAGGGGTGGGGGTCGATGTTGGGTTTCATGCGAGGGTTAGCGCAAAAAATTCAAGGGTTAGAGGGCGTTTACGGCCGCTGTAGGATTCGGGATTTGGTCAAAGCTTTGGATGACGCGGTGTGCACGGCCCAGCACGTCGGCCTGGCCCACAGCGATACACCGCATGCCACCCGCCAAGGCGGCTTCTACGCCAGCTTCTGCGTCTTCAAAAACGCAGCATTCCTCGGGGCGAAGGCCCAGGCGGCGAGCGCCCTCCAAAAAGACTTCGGGGTTGGGCTTGGAAGCGGTGACGACGGTGCCGTCGACAATGGCGTCAAAGGCATCCAGCAAGCCAATGCGCTCCAGGATGGGCACGGCGTTCTTGGAGGCGGATCCGAGCGCAATGGAAAGGCCTTGGGCACGCGCTTCGGCCAAGAAATGGGCGACCCCGGGAAGGATTTCTTGGGGGCCCATCTGGGCGATGCATTCCAGGTACCAGGCGTTTTTTTGGTCCATCCAGTGCTGCTTTTCCTCCTGTGAAAGAGTTAAGCCGCCCCAGGCGAGGATGCGCTCCAAGGACTCCACGCGGGAGATGCCTTTGAGCTGCTCGTTTTCTTCGTGGCCAAAGTGGATGTTCAGGGCGGCGGCCATGCGTTGCCAGGCGACAAAATGGTATTTGGCGGTGTCTACAATGACGCCGTCCAAGTCAAAAAGCAATCCGCGGATCATGCGGTTGCGGCCTTGTCCAGGACGCGGAGCACGTTGAGGTGGTAGTCGACCAAGCGGTTCACGGGCTTGGCCTGTGTGCGTCCGTAGGTGATGCCTTTGCGCTGGCAGCAGTCGATGAGGATGTCCTCAAAGGCTTTGGCTACCGAGCCGACAAAGTTGGCAGGAGCTCCGTTGCGCGCCTCCTCAAAACAAAGGACATGGATGTCCAAAAACTTGTCAAAACCGTCGCGAACCACCGCCTGAACGTAGGGGCTGTCGGCATGCTCGCCCGCAAAACGCGAGAACGAGGCCAAGTACACGTTGGCATTGGGCTTGTTGTAGACGCGGTCAAAGATTTCCTCCTTGCTGGTCTTGTACTGCTCGGTAAAGGCGGCCTGCAAGTCTCCAGGTAGACGCTTGTAGATGAAGTCGGCTACGAGGCGCTTGCCAATGAAACTGGCTGAACCTTCATCGCCCAAAACATAAGCCAAGGCGGGCACTTCCTCGCGGATGTTTTCGCCGTCAAAGTAGCAGGAGTTGGAGCCAGTGCCCAGGATGCATGCCACGTGGGGCACGCCGTCAAAGGTCGCGTAGGCAGCCGCTTTAAGGTCGTGGTCCACATGGACGTCTGCCTGCGTAAAAACGGCACGCAGACCCGCTTTGATGATAGCGTTGAGCGCGTTGGAGGAGCATCCCGCCCCGTAAAACCAGACTTGCGACACGTGGGCTGCAATGCCGGGAATTTCGGGGTGGGCGCTAAGTTCCTGCTCTACAATTTGGGCAGAATGGAAGTAGGGGTTGAAGCCCATAATGGACCAACGGTTGGCCTCTTGGCCTTGGCCGTCCAACAAAATCCAATCGGCTTTCGTAGAGCCGCTCTCAACAATGATGATCATAGGGTAGTAGGGATGATCAAAGGTTTACAAAGCGCTCGGTCATATCTGCCATACGCGCAGAGTAGCCGGCTTCGTTGTCGTACCAGCCCATGATCTTGACCAAATTGCCATTCGCAGAGGTGATACCCGCGTCAAAAATACAGGAGTGAGGGTTTCCAACGATATCGGCAGAAACGATGGGGTCCTCGGTGTACTCCAAAATGCCCTTCAAGTAGGTCTCAGAAGCCTCCTTCATGGCGGCGTTGATCTCTTCTTTGGTTACGGCGCGGTTGAGCGTCAAAGTCACGTCGGTAGCCGAACCCGTCAACGTAGGCACGCGCATGGCGTAGCCGTCCAACTTGCCTTTCACTTCGGGCAATACCAAACCTACGGCCTTTGCTGCACCGGTGGTGGTAGGAATCATGGAAACGGCTGCAGCACGAGCGCGGCGCAAATCCTTGTGAGGCGCGTCTTGGATGCTCTGGTCGTTGGTGTAGGCGTGCACGGTCAACATGTAGCCTTTCTCCACGCCAAATTTGTCGTTGAGCACCTTCATCATGGGCGCCAAACAGTTGGTCGTACAAGAAGCGTTGCTGAAGATCAGATCGTCCGCGCCCAACAATTCGTCGTTCACACCCAATACGATGGTCTTCACGTCGTCCTTCGCAGGCGCCGACAAGCCTACTTTCTTGGCGCCAGCCGTGAGGTGCATCTTCAGTTGCTCTTGCGAGGTGAAAATACCGGTAGACTCGATGACCATGTCAATGCCCATTTCGCCCCAAGGCAATTCCGCTGGGTTGCGAACCGCCGTGATTACGATCTCCTTGCCGTTGACGATCAAGCTGTTAGGCGTGTGGCTAACGGTGCCGTTAAAGCGACCGTGGGCCGAATCGTACTTCAGCAAATGCGCCAGCGTAGCCGTATCGGTCAAATCGTTGATAGCGACCACTTCCAAACCAGACTTGTTCAGCAAGTTGCGGAAGGTGAGGCGGCCAATGCGGCCAAATCCATTGATGGCGATCTTTTTCATGTTTCGCAGGAGGTTTTTAGATGGATAAAATTTTTGAAATCCGATGGAGTTCCATGTCCAGCGGAGCTTTGTTGTAGATGGCTTGTTGCAGGAAGGTTTGGGTCAGCTGACCGTTGACCAAACCCACCATGATAGCTGTTTTTCCATTGAGCAGGGACTCCACGGCCGCCACACCTAACTGGCTGGCGTTGACGCGGTCCAAGGCGCTGGGGGAGCCGCCGCGCTGGATGTGGCCCAGGATGGTCACTTTGATGTCCAGTTCAGGGTAGCGCTCCCCTAGGGTCTTCGCGAGGTCAAAGGGCTTGCCCAAACGGTTGCCCTCGGCGACCACGATGATGTTGCTGGTCTTTTTGTTTTCGGCGCCGCGGTCAATGGAGCCGTAGAGGTCCTCCATGGAGGTGTTCTTTTCGGGCAGAATGATGTCCAAAGCGCCCGTGGCCACGCCCGCACTCAAGGCGATAAATCCGGCGTCGCGGCCCATGACCTCGACGATGAACATTCGGTTGTGGCTGTTGGCTGTATCGCGAATCTTGTCAATGCACTCCACGACGGTATTGGTCGCGGTGTCGTAGCCAATGGTGTAATCCGTGCCAAAGAGGTCGTTGTCAATCGTGCCGGGAATGCCAACCACGGAAATGCCGTGCTCTTCGCTGAGCAGATGCGCTCCGGTAAAGGTTCCGTCTCCGCCGATGACGACGAGGCCGTCGATGCCGCGGTCTTTCAACTGCTGGGCGGCTTTAGCGCGGCCTTCCGGCGTCCGAAATTCAGCCGAACGCGCCGACTTCAACATCGTACCCCCTTGGGAGAGGATGTTTTTCACGCTTTTGGAGTTGAGGGCCACAAACTCGCCCTCGATCAATCCGTCGTAGCCGCGGTAGACGCCAAATACTTCTTTTTTGTAGAAAATACCCGCCCGGACCACCGCGCGAATGGCGGCGTTCATGCCGGGGGCATCCCCTCCAGAAGTGAGTACAGCTATGCTTTTCACGTGCTTTTGTGGATTAAGTAGCCTTCAAAGATAGTGTATAAGTTACACCAACTCGAAAATTAGGGCAAACTAATGGGTAAAAAAGAAAGTGTAGTATTTACATTTGTCTTTACCCTATGATTAATCCAAACGTATCCGTTGACTGCGTCGTCTTTGGCTTTGACGGCCAAAACCTCAATGTTTTGCTCATTGAGCAGAAGGACGTGGGCCAGCTCCGACGCTTCGCGCTTCCGGGGGACCACTTGAGCGACAACGAAGACCTCGATCAAGCCGCTGCACGCGTTTTAAAGGAATTGACAAGCCTGAGCGGCCTGTACCTGAAGCAAAGTGGCGCTTTTGGCGACCCAAACCGCGTAAAAAACATCAAAGACTTGCCCTGGTTGCAGAGCAACCGGAGTAATCCACAGGCGCGCGTTATCACCATTGCCTACTACGCTTTGGTGAAGATGGAGGACTTCAATCCTTCGGCGTCCAGCTTTGCAGAGCGCGTTTTTTGGCACGATGTCAACAGCATTCCGGAACTCGCCTTTGACCACAGCGACATTGTAAAAGCGGCACTCGATGTATTGCGCCGCGAACTGGCAGAATTGCGCGTGGGCCACGAGCTCCTCCCCGAAAAATTCACCCTGAGCCAAATGCAAGCCCTCCACGAGGCCATCCTGAATTCGTCCTTTGACAAGCGAAATTTCCGGAAGAAGGCCATCAACGACCGCTGGGTGATTGCCTTGGAAGAAAAACAAACTGGGGTACTGCACAAGCCTGCCCGCTTGTACACCTGGAACAAGAGCCGGGCAGGCATTTAAAACGCACGAGGCATGAGTACGGCCGCTAAGCCCAGATTGAATTTCTGGCAGATCTGGAACATGAGTTTTGGCTTTTTGGGCATTCAGTTTGGCTGGTCCCTGCAGATGGCCAACATGAGCCCCATATACAAATCTCTGGGGGCTGATGCCGACAGCATTCCCATGTTGTGGTTGGCCGCGCCGATGACAGGTTTGTTGGTGCAGCCGGTGATTGGCTACTGGTCGGACCGAACGTGGACCCCCCTGGGCCGCCGCCGCCCCTACTTCCTGGTAGGCGCCCTCTTAGCCTCCATGGCCCTCTTCTTCATGCCTCAGAGCTCTACCCTGTGGATGGCGGCGGGCCTGCTGTGGATTTTGGACGCTTCCATTAACATTTCCATGGAGCCCTTCCGCGCCTTTGTGGTGGATATGCTCCCCGAAGAGCAACACAGCCGCGGCTTCACCTTCCAGAGCTTCATGATCGGTGTCGGATCCGTGGTGGCCTCCGCACTGCCCTGGATGATGAGCAACTGGTTCCATGTGAGCGACCCCGCCGGCTACACGGGTATCCCCACGTCGGTGGTCTACAGCTTCTACGCGGGTGCGGTCGTCTTGCTTTTGGCCGTGCTGTACACCGTTTTCACGACCAAACCCTACCCTCCTGCGGACATGGCCGCCTTCAAGGAGCTTCAGGCGAAGGCCTCCATCTCCGACATGTTCCAGGAAATTTTTGGCTCCATCCGCCACATGCCCAAAGTGATGCGCCAAGTGGCCCTGGTGCAGTTCTTTACCTGGCCCGGCCTCTTTTTGATGTGGTTCTACTATAGTCCGGCCGTTGCGGAGAACATCTTCCACGCAGCCCCCAACACCCCCGAATACGCCGAAGGCGTCGAATTCGCCGGCCTCACCCTGTCCTACTACAACCTCATCACCTTCCTCTTTGCCTTTGGCATCGGCAGCTTGGCGGTGAAATTGGGCAACCAGCTCACGCACTTCCTTTGTTTGGCGGCGGGCGCCATCGGCCTCTTCAGCTTGAGCTGGATTGAGGACCCCAATATGCTCTTTCTGTCGATGACGGGTGTTGGCATTGCCTGGGCGTCCATCCTCTCCATGCCCTACGCGATGTTTGCGGGTTCTTTGCCCAAAGACAAGATTGGCATGTACATGGGCATCTTCAACTTCTTTATTGTCCTGCCCGAAATTATTGCCGCACTCGGCTTTGGCTGGATCATGAAGAACGTACTGGGCAATGACCAAATCCTCGCTGTCGCCCTAGGCGGTGGCTTGATGCTCTTCGCCGGCCTTCTTTCCCTCCGCGTTGGGAAGAACGCCTAAGGGGTAGCGCGCAGCGCATTTCTCCGGGTGCTAAACGTTTAAAAGCAAAAGGGCGGCCCTTGCGGGGCCGCCCTTTTCTATGTTGGAAATCGAGTAGTTATACTTTGCGTACGTTGGCAGCTTGCATACCGCGCTTGCCTTCTTTCAATTCAAATTCCACCTCGTCGCCATCAGCGATGGGCTCGAGGGTGCCAGTGATGTGCACGAAGAAGTCGCCTTCGCCTGCGTGATCTTTGATGAAGCCAAATCCCTTGGTGGCATCAAAGAACTTAACGGTTCCGTTTTTCATGTTTTGGAGATAAATTCTAAGCGACAAAGGACGGCTAATTCCGCCAATATTTGCACACTTTGTGCAACTTAATTTTTTGAAAACGAAAAAATTAGAGCTTTTGAGACGGCGTTAGGCCTCCAGACGCTTCACGAGGAGGACAATGCTTTGGCGTGCAACGACCTGTACTTTGTCGCCTTCGGCTAGCTCTTGGTCGCATTCAGCAGCCCAAACATCCCCGTCAATTTTGACCTCAGCGCGCTCGCCGGCGGCTGCGCCGCGGCTGACTTTGGTCGTTCGGCCCACCAAGGCATCCGCATTGGTAGAGGCGCCTCCAGCTTCAAAGTAGCGCTTCATGATAGGGCGCAAAGCCACCAATGAAATGGCGCCGCCCGCAATGAATCCTACCAACTGCCACGTATCGTTCCCGCCCGCCCAGGCAATGAGGGCAGCCAAAAAGGTGCCCACCGAAAGGCTGGCCAAGAAGAAGCCGGGGGTAAACATTTCCAGGATGATGAGGATCACCCCAGCGATAAACCAAAGATTTGCAGGTGTCAAGGTGTCTAGCATCCCCTTAAGATACGGAGGAATCCGCAGGCGTGCCCAAGGTGCCCGCTTCGCCTTTGCGCAAAATCAGAGCCAACGCCACCACGATGAGGACGGCACCCGCAATGAAAGGCGCGCCTGGAAAGTAGATGCCGGCCTCCGCATGCGTGAAGTAGGCGAAGATGCTGGTCATCATCAAGGGACCGACGATGCCCGTTGCGGACATCATAGAGGTGAGGGCGCCTTGGAGTTCGCCCTGCTCGTTGGCAGGGATTTGGTTGGAGAGGATGCCTTGGAGCGCGGGGCCTGCGATGCCGCCTAGGGCGTAGGGCACCAAGAAGACAAAGAGCATCCAGCCTTGCGACGCCATGGAAAAGAGGATGAGTCCAACGAGATTCAGAGCGATGCCCGTGATAAGCGCTTTGTAGGAGCCCAGCTTGGGGATGACAATTCGGATCAGCAAGCCTTGCACGAGGGCACTCAAGACCCCCACCACGCCCAAACTGTAGCCGACCATGGCTTCCGACCACTGGAATTTTTCCATGGAGAAATAGGCCCAGGTGCCTTGAACGGCGTGGGAGGCCACGTATATGAAGGTCAGGGAGCCAATCAAGCTAGCGACGGCGGGGTAGCGTTTGAGGGCCAAGAGGGTGCCCATGGGGTTGGCGCGCTTCCATTGGAAAGGGCGGCGGTTTTCGATGGGAAGGGATTCGGGCAAAATGAAGTAGCCATAGAGCCAATTCAACAAGGTCAAGCCAGCAGCTGCGTAGAATGGAACGCGGGGGCCAATTTCGCCGAGGAGGCCGCCCGTGACGGGGCCAATGATGAAGCCCAAGCCAAAGGCAGCGCCGAGGAGACCGAAGTTTTGGGCACGCTTTTCGGGCGTAGATACGTCCGCTATGTAGGCGGCACCTGTCGTGAAGGAAGCCCCAAAGAAGCCCGCGATGATGCGCGCCACAAAGAGCCAGCCGATGGTTGGTGCAATGGCCAACACCAAGTAATCCAGTCCAAATCCCAGCAGCGAAAGCAGCAACACGGGGCGTCGCCCGTAGCGATCGCTCAAAGCCCCCACCAAGGGCGCACAGAGAAACTGCACCAAGGCGTACGAGCCAATCAGCCAGCCGCCGTACTGTGCGGCCTGCGACATGTCACCACCCGTAAGCTCTTGAATGAGCGAAGGGATAACGGGGATAATGATGCCCAGTCCAATCACATCGAGGAGCAGGGTAATAAAGATGAAGCCAACGGCTGCTTGACGGTTTTTCACGGCTTTGTAGAGCTAAGAATGCCCGCAAAGGTCGCGAAATACCCGTATAGGTTGACGCGTGGGGCCCGTAAAGTTTTGGCCGCGAGGGCCTGCGCTTATTTCTGGCCGCTGAGCAAGTCCTTGATGCCACCCAAGGAAGACAGCACACCCGTTGCCTCGTAAGGCAGGTAGACGGTCTTGTTGTCTTTGCCCGAAGTCATGTCCTGCAGCGTTTCCAAGTATTTCTGGGCGATGAGGTATTGCACGGGGTCGCCAGAAAAGTCTTTAATGGCTTCCGACACCTTCTTGATGGCTTCGGCTTCTGCTTCCGCGACCCGAATGCGCGCCTGCGCCACACCTTCTGCCTCCAAAATGGCCGCCGTCTTCTGACCTTCCGCGCGCTGTATCGCCGATTCGCGCTCGCCCTCTGCCGTCAAAATTTGGCTGCGCTTTTCGCCTTCCGCCTCCAAAATCGTCGCACGACGGTCGCGCTCCGCACGCATCTGCTTTTCCATCGCATCGCGAATCTCGCGAGGCGGGTTGATGTCCTGAAGCTCGACGCGGTTCACCTTGACGCCCCACTTGTTGGTCGCGTCATCCAAAATGGCGCGCAGCTTCGAGTTAATCGTATCTCGGCTCGAAAGCGACTCGTCCAAATCCAATTCGCCCACGACGTTACGCAGGGTGGTTTGGGTCAGTTTCTCAATGGCGTTCGGCAAATTTCCAATCTCATACACCGCCTTAATGGGGTCCATAATTTGGAAGTAAATGAGCGCATTAATCTCCGTCACCACGTTGTCCTTCGTGATCACATTCTGCTTGGGGAAGTCGTAAACGTTTTCACGCAAGTCAATGCGGTCCTGCATTTTAAATACCGGAATCGTCTCGCCATTAAAGCCCGTCTCGCTGTAGCGCCACGAAATTTGACGCGGTTGATCAATCACCGGAATGATAATATTAATGCCGGACTCCAGCGTGCGATGGTACTTGCCCAAACGCTCAATAATCATCGCTTCCGACTGCTTAACGATCCGAATTCCTTTCGCCAGCAAAAAGATGACCAAAAGCGCAACAAACGACAGGGTGATGTACGTAGATAACATGGGGGTGTAGTTGAGTTTCTATGAAGGTACGAAAAGAGAGCTAGAGAGCACGCGCTTCGCGCTGTGGCTAGAGAGCACGTGCTTCGCACTGTGGCTAGAGAGCTAGGAAGCTCGGGCTGCGCCCTAAAGCTAGAAAGCACGCGCTTTGCGCTGTAGCCTTTACGCTTAAACGCTTAATCTCTTTTACCCTTAAACTCTGTGGTGGACTTTCGCCTCGCGCCGGGACTTTCCGTTGCTTTGCCAAGCTCTAGCTCCCTAGCTCCCTAGCTCCCTAGCTCCCTAGCGCGAAGGCGTTAGCCTGAGCTTAGCCCTCACCCTCCTCAAAATCCGCCGCCTTAAATGCGATGGAGGCATCCAGCATTTCGGAAATTAAGGGAAGTAGGACCACCTGCTCAAAGGCGTCGAGCGTTTCGCGTGAAATCCATTCGGAACGTTGAAAACTGAGCCAGGCCACCG
>CAXRFY010000127.1:0-4146 GCA_964229925.1 Schleiferiaceae bacterium | reverse complement strand
TATATTGACGACAACGATCAAAATTCGGCCGTCCTCGACCCCTTGCGCGACACGGTAGCGGTGGGCCTGACCTACTCGAACGGGCTCTTTTCCCTGAGCAATTCAGCCGCTGTAATTCAAGAATTTGATCCGCCCGTGCTTACGGTGCCGACCCAAACCAGTTCGGACTTCTTTTACTCGCGTTCGGACGCCGGCTTCGAAATGACCAACGCCCTCTACCACCTGGAGCGAATTAAAGCGCGATTGGACAGCCTGGGCTTTGGGAGTTTAATGACCTACGCCATCCCCGTGGATGTGAATGCGTTCAGCGGGCAGGACAATTCGGCTTTTGACCGTTCCACCAACCCGCCGCGTTTGTTTTTTGGCGAAGGAGGGGTGGACGATGCCGAAGATTCGGATGTGTTAGCGCACGAATACGGGCATGCGCTTTCCCATGCCGCTGCGCCTTTTACCGTGAACGGAACCGAACGCGAATGCCTCGAGGAAGCGCTTTGCGATTACTTTGCGATGAGCCATTCCTTCCGCTGGGAGCCATGGCGCTACACGTACATTTTTAATTGGGACGGCCACAATCCATTCTGGGGCGGCCGCATGGGTTCCAGCACGAAGGACTACAGTCAGCTCACGTTTTCAAGCATTTACAGCCATACCGATGCGTTTGCAGATCCTTTGGGGGCCACTATGGCCACTATCGGACCGAATGCCATGGACCGAATCGTACTCGAATCCCTATACAACTTCACCTCCTTCATGACCATGCCCCAAGCCGCCAATTGGATGCTCTTGGCCGACACCGTACTAAACGGTGGACAAAATGCCTCACTACTGCACCTGAACTTCGCGGCGCGCAACATCCTAAGTCCTCAAGTGAGTTTGGAGGAGGCTCCTTCTATCCCGCGTCCGAGCTCCTTTGTGCTTGCTGCTCAGGACCCCTGGCCCTTTGTAGACGTCGCTGGTGTGCTCTACGATGTCCAAGGACGGAAAGTAGCGGAGTGGACGACTACCTCATCCGTTTCCTGGCCGACGTTGCCTGCCGGGCGCTATATAGGTTCATGGGCCAATGGACAGGCATTCACGGTCCTTGTTCGCCCCTAAGTAGCCTATGGAAAGAAAGGCTGCAGGGCTTTTTGCACTGATTCGGGTGCGGGACAAGGCCTACCCGTTTTAGTATGGGCAAAAACGAGCAAGGCTCGCCCGGTGGTGGTCAACTCCCCTGCTTCGTTAAAAATTTTATAGTCAAAGGGCAATCGGGTGCCACTTGGGAATTCGGAAATGGTGGTCTCAACCGTAATTTCTTCATCGTAACGAACCGGACGTTTGTAGCTGATTTCCAGGTTTGCTACGGGCAACATGACGCCTTCTTCTTCGAGGTCTCGGTACCGAATTCCAAGGCTTCGTAATGCCTCTACGCGACCCATCTCAAAGAACACCGGGTAGTTCCCGTAATAGCAGTAGCCCATTTGATCAGTTTCGGCGTAACGGATACGCGTTTTCCATGTTGTAACAAACATTTATTAAAACCTTATAATGTTATTTTTCAGTGCTTTAAGTATCTTTTTGTTGATATCCCGAGTTGCTCACTTCTGGTAGGCATGAAGAAAAAAAACTTTAAAATCAAGACCAAATCAATTTTTTTTCAACGGATTTAATTGACACTTTCGTAAACCCAATCAGCGCATCGCGGTCGATTCGTTTTTGAAACAAATCAGGCACTGAACGGGACCCTAAACTTAAACGATAAAAACAAACGATGGAGCGTACTGCTGAGGCCGTCTGGAGAAACTGTCTGACCTATGTCCAGGACAACATTAGTCCGCAGGCATACAAGACCTGGTTTCTTCCCATTCGTCCTGTAAAGCTCCAGGGCAAGGTGATCACCTTGCAGGTCCCTTCCAAGTTTGTGTACGAATGGCTGGAGGCACACTACATCAAGTTGCTCAAGTCGGCCATTACCAAAGAACTCGGTCCAGATGCGCGGCTCGTCTACTCCATTGTTATGGACCAAGACACCGCCCACCTGGAAGTCAATAAAGTCGACATCCCCAGCGCCAACCGCGGCCCCATTGAGAACCCACAGGTTTCTCTTCCCGCACGCATCGGAGGCGACGAGGGCATTCGCAACCCCTTTGTTATTCCCGGTCTCAAAAAGGTAAACATTGAGAGTCAGTTGAATCCCAACTACTCCTTTGAGAACTTTATTGAGGGCGACTGCAACCGTTTGGCGCGTTCTGCGGGCTACGCGGTCGCGCAGAAACCCGGCGGCACCTCCTTCAACCCCCTGTTGATCTACGGAGGCGTTGGGTTGGGAAAAACGCATTTGGCCCACGCCATTGGCATTGAAATCAAGGACCGCTTCCCTGAAAAGACCGTCCTCTATGTTTCTGCGGAACGCTTTACGCAGCAGTTCATTGATGCCATCCGCAACAATACCAAGAACGACTTTGTCCACTTCTACCAGCTGATTGACGTCCTCATCATGGACGATGTGCAGTCGTTCAGCGGCAAGGAGAAAACGCAGGACGTCTTCTTTGAGATTTTCAACCACCTCCACCAGCAGGGCAAGCAAGTCATTTTGACGTCAGATCGCGCCCCTGTGGACCTTCAAGGCATGGAGCAGCGCTTGCTCTCCCGTTTCAAGTGGGGCTTGTCGGCCGACTTGCAACGCCCTGATTTGGAGACACGTATCGCCATTTTGCGCCAGAAGCTTTACGCGGACGGCATTGAGATGCCTGCGGATGTGGTGGAGTACTTGGCCTACAGCATCACCAGCAACGTGCGTGAATTGGAAGGCGCTCTAATTTCCTTGCTGGCTCAGTCTTCCTTGAACCGCAAGAAGATCACGGTGGACTTGGCCAAGCAAATGATTGACAAGTTTGTCAAGAACACCACGCGCGAACTGAGTGTCGATTTCATTCAAAAAGTGGTCTGCGACTACTTTGACATGCCCATGGAATTGCTCAAGAGCAAGACCCGCAAGCGGGAGATTGTCCAGGCGCGTCAATTGACCATGTACTTCTCTAAGCAATTGACGAAGAACAGCTTAGCTGCCATTGGCGCCCAGTGTGGAAACAAGGACCACGCCACGGTATTGCATGCATGCCGGACCGTCAGCAACTTGGCTGAAACGGATAAACGCTTCCGCACGTATGTGGAAGACATCAAAAAGAAGTTGACCTTGGTGGGATGAGCCCCCGGTCCGTTCTCTTCGTCTGTCTAGGAAATATTTGCCGGTCCCCGGTTGCTGAAGGCGTATTCAAAGCGGCTTTAGTGCAGCGCTTTGGCGCTTCAGAAGCAGCTCGCTGGAAGGTGGACTCTGCCGGAACCTCCGGATACCATGCCGGCGAAGCGCCCGATCCTCGTTCTCAAGCCTCTGCTCGACTGCACGGCGTGGACATTTCTATGCAGCGTTCACGTCCCTTTTCGAAAGCTGATTTTGAGGACTTTGACCACATTTTGGTCATGGACAGTTCCAACCACGTAAACGTCCTTGCGCTTACGGAAGATCCCGCTGCGCGTGCAAAGGTCGCCTTAATGCTGGACGCTTCTTTTCCAGGACAGAACACGCCCGTACCTGACCCCTACTACGGGGGCGAGCACGGTTTTGAACAGGTGTATCAACTCTTGGCGCAAGCCTCGGAAGATTGGCTGGATCGATGGGCCTAGGCAAACTGCACCTCCTACCCGTTCCTTTGGCAGCAGGGAATCCCGAACGCGTGTTTCCTCCCGAAGTCTGCGCCCAAGCAAGCCAATTGCGCCATTGGATCGTGGAAACCCCAAAGGCCGCCCGCGCCCACCTCAAGGTTTTGGCCCCGGGAGTGCCTGTGGCTGAACACCACATTCAGGAACTGGACAAACATGCCCCCGAAAAGAACGGGAAAGCGCTGCTTCAGCCCTGTATGGACGGTCTGGATATGGGGTTGATTTCCGACGCGGGCGTTCCTGGCGTTGCCGACCCCGGGGCTCGGGTGGTTGAGGCCGCGCATGCCGCGGGAATTCAGGTCGTGCCTTGGGTGGGCCCCTCCTCTATTCTCCTCGGCCTCATGGCTTCCGGTTTTAACGGCCAGGGATTTCAGTTTCATGGCTACTTGCCCCACGACGGCAGCGAGCGCAAGCGCTTGTTTGGGTTTATGGAACGCAGTATTCGGA
>CAXRFY010000126.1:0-10247 GCA_964229925.1 Schleiferiaceae bacterium | reverse complement strand
ACTTCTTTGGTGAGTTTTTTCTTAGCCATTTCTCGCAATTGATGGAAACGCCGTAAGGCGGCCTCAAAAATAGTGCGTAGCGCCGGAATACCGGCCCTAGGGTAAAAAGTACACTAAGGTTCTCAGTCGAGGAGCTGATTCAGGTCCACGAGGGCGCTGAATCGAATGGTGTTTTCCAGGGGGGAACGCACCGTCTGGTCTGCGGGAAACAGGTAGGCAAAGTCCAGACCCAGCAAGGAATAGCGCAAGCCAAAGCCCATGGTAAAGAAGCGGCGATTGCCCTTCAGCTGGTCTTCGTGCTGGTAGCCACCGCGCACCGCAAACTTGTCGTCGTACCAGTATTCCACACCGGCATTGTACATGAATTCGCGCATCAATTCTTTGGTGCCATCGGGCTTGGCTGAGGGATCCCAGCTCTGGAAGATGCCTTGCATGACTGAAACATTGTCGTCTTTGCCCGCAATGATTTCGTAGCGGTCGCCGTCGCCGTCCACGTCCAAAAGATCGCGAACAGGCTGCGTGGGCACGAGCAATTTGTTGACGTCAAACAGCACCACCACGCGGTTGTAGCGGTCCAAAATCCAGTTGTAGCCCACACCGAGCTTCATGTTGGTCGGGATGAAGTCCGCATCGCCCGATTCGGTGTACTTCACCTTGGCGCCAATGTTTGAAATGTTCAAACCGCCCAGCCATTGGCCTTTTTGACCGTCGGGCAGATTGAGCTCTTCACCTTGGTAGTAAAAGCTCACATCGGTGGCCACGGTTTGGCCAGGTTTTGTTTGGAGGTTGCCCACCACTTGGCCCTGCGTCAAATCGGAAAGCGCATAGCGCAAACCCACACCGGCAGACCAATTTTCCGAAAGCTTCAACGCATACGCCATATCCAAGGCCATCTCGTAGGGGCGGTAGGTGCCCTGTTCGTCGCCTTGTTCATTTCGGAACGTAATGTCGCCCAAAGAGAAGTAACGCAAACTTGCGCCAAATCCCGAACGCTCGCCCAAGCCCATGGCCACATTGGCAAACATGAGCTCCACATCGGGCACCAAACGACGCAACCAAGGCGTGTAGGACAAGCCTCCTTGCATGTTGCCAGCGCCCATAAACGCCAACTTGGCGGGATTCCAGAACAGTGCATTGGCATCGGGAGAGGCCGCGACCCCCGCGTTTGCCAGACCGCCCATTCGAGCGTCTGGGCCAATATTTAGCATCGGCATGGCAGAGGTTACAACGTTCAAATTGTCACCAAAAGCGGTGGTCTGCGCCAAAAGGGCCGAACTGCTCAACAAGGCAGACGTCAAAAGAATAGGTCGAATGAAGCGAATCATGGGGAGCAAATATAGGCTTAGTGAAGGAGGATTACGCGCTCGGCGGCTTGAACGATTTGGCCGTCGGTCTTTCGGCGCACGTGAACGCGAGCCAGGTACCAGCCCGAAGGCAAGAGGTGCCCGCGGCCGTCTGTTCCGTCCCAATCCACGGATTGCAGCACGGCGGAAGTCGCATTTCCTTCCCAAACATGGTGGTACACGACTTGGCCTTCCGGCGTGACAACGGTCCAAACGGCTTCCAAACTATCGCCCTGGGCATTGTGCTCCACGTCCAAGTGGAAGGGACCCATTCCAGGATTGGGATAGATGCGCAGGGCGCCAAGTTTCAATTGATCGCGAAGGAACACGGTAAAGTCAACGCTTCCTTCCGCCACATTATTGTAGCTGTCCCACGCTCGGACCGAAAAAGTATGGGCCCCTTCTGCCAAATTCTCAAAAGGCCAAGTTGCCTCGCCGCGCTGGAACGTCCCCGCCAGCGACGAATACCGGCTATTCAGCGAAAACGCCTCGTTCCAATTTCCATCCAAGGCCCCCATCAGGTCGTGCCCAATGCCATTGCCCACGGCATTGATGCCATTTTCATCAAAGAGGCGCACCAGCCCCAGCGGGCTCGGCCCCGTGATGCCGCCGGACACAAAATTGGTATCCCCCATGAAGACCTCCACCGTGGGACCCGTCACGTCCACCGGCGCATTGGGATCAATGCCGCCAATCCACACACGGAAATCGCTGCCGGAGGCATCCGTCGAATCCGTCTGCGCGTAGAAGGAGAATTTGCCTTGCCCTACTTGGAGCGCAATATCAAGCGGCATGACCCACTCTGCTTGGAATCGGCCCTGCTGGGCAAGGACCTTTCCGCGGTAGGCCGCGTTGGCCCATTCGTCAAAGAAGATGAAGGGGCCTTCATTGTCGTTTTTAAGCGTGCTTCGCTGCACCTTTTTGTCGTAGAGGATGACCTCCATAGGTCCGTTAAAATCGCTGCGAAGCGCGTTGTTAAACCCATCCTCCACATGGCCATGGATGCGGACGCGAGACAGCGCTTGGAGCGTGTCGCTTTGAGCGGCAAGGGTGGCGGGAAGGAGCTCGAGGGCATTGAGGCTGTCCAGGACGACCCGATGTTCGGGGATATTCAGGCGGAGTGCGGGATCGCCCAGCAGCGAGAAGCGCAATTTGTCCGACGAGGTGGTGCCGTTTTTGGCACTGCGCAGGATCTGTCCAAAGGTTCGGTACTGCCCTCCCTCCTTCTCAAATATCACGCGGAAAATAGAATCGTTCAGGGTGGCTGCACCATCCACGTAGACCACGCGCGTGGTGCTGAGCAAGGCAATCGCCCCGCCCTGAGGATTTAAGAGCAAAAACTCACCGGCAGACGTACGCAAGGGGTCGTCCAATCGGCTAAACTCACAGGTGACGGTGACAAAGAGGGGAAGTTTGGCCCCGTTCGAAAACGTCTTGGTGTCATTGAGCTGTAGGATGTTCTCGCTGGCCCAGCCCACTTCGCCGCCGTGGCCCACGTAGGCCGTTACTAGATTGCCGTCGTTGATGGACTGCACGAGCTCCGTGCGCAACCGAGGGTAGCTCTGACTGGCGCTGCTCGACTGCTGTTCGTAGCTATCCGCGTACATTTTATCAATGTCCAGGAAGGGATAGACGGTATCCAATCGGTCCGCAATAATGTCGGGAATGCTGGTTAGCACCGCCTCCCAGCCTTTGTCCACATCGTCGGATACAAAAAGCACTTTTTTCCGCCAAGGACCGATGGAGGTGCTGGGGTCCGAATAGGCCAAAATTTTATCGACCACCCCTTTGGCTTCTTCTACCGTGTTGACGGGGATACGGCCAATGCCTAAATCCAAGCCCTTGGCGCGCAAATTGTTGCCCTCATCCTCGTCCATAAAGCCGTAGAAATCGTCGGTGCTAAACGAGGAATACAGGGAGAAACTGCTGTAGCTCTGGTAGATAGGCACTTGGTTGGTGTTGGGTTCCACAACCCCTCTGTAGTCGTAGGACGCGTCGCCAAAAAGGAGCAAATATTGGGGTCTGTCCGTAACGGTGTCGGCCGAATTCCAGAGGTGCCGCAAGTAGTCTTTGATGGCCGTAATGTCTTGGACGCCCGACGAGAATTCGTTGTAAATCTCTTGCACCTCCACCGCTTTGACGCGCAGGCCTTTTTCCGTGTGAAAATCCGCCAATCGCTGAGCCTGTGGAAGCAAGAAGTCGGGCGCCACAATCACGTAGTCTAGAGGACCGGATTGCTGTAAATTTTGGTTGCTCACTTTTCCCAACAAGGCAGGGATGAGGGTCGAGGTTTCGAATACCGCGATGGTCTGAGGCACGGTGCCGTCAACCCGCAAGCCCCAGTGGGCGGTGCCATTGGCGGTGAAGCCGACGGGCGCCAGGCGTTGCGGTTGCAGCGGGTTGGTCACGTTCCATGCTTGCCCATTCGCCGTCAAGCCGCCCGTCACCTGCGATAGATTGGCCTGGAGCACCGCGGTATCCGCAGGCAAGAAATGCCAAACCTGTGGGCGCTGACGCCATGCGAAGGGGGCGTCGGCATTCACGTTTACGTAGTCCAGCCAGGCGGCTGCGCTAGGATTGACGTCGCGCTTGAAGGTCAAGGTGAGTTCGCCCCAAGTGCCGGAGACGGCGCTTTGAGTTTGGGTCATCGCCGCTTCATCGACATAGTCCGCGCCGGAGGAGGCGGCGATGGAGCCGAAGTAGAGCTCGCCAATGGGGCCTTGGGCGCTGCTGAGTTCCAGCGTGGTGCCGGAAATCGTGGAGCGGCCGACGCCGCGCGCTCGGAACAAGGCCGTACTTTGCGCATCGAGGGCATCCAAGCCCAAGTCCACCTGACGGGTCAAGGTGTAGTCAAAATGCTCCCCAAACCACTGACGGCCACTGCCCACCAAATTTTGGAGTTCTTGCTCATGGTGGGCCACATGGGTGAAGCGGAATGCCTCGGCCGCGGGGCCCGTCAAACTGGGCGCCTGCGAAATGCGCGCGCCTCCTTCCGTAGTCGTTACAAAGTAGACCTGCTGATCGCTGTAGGGATGGTGCCAATGGTCGTACCGGTTGGTCACGTCATTGTAGACCCAGGTATGGGGACTTTGCCCATAGAAGTAGATGCGGTCAGCGCCGGAAAACGCGCCGTCGCCGCCATCGTCCACGAGGATGTGCACAGGCTGGACGTCCACTTCCCGCGGACTGCTATTGCGTTCGGGCAGGGCCCCTGCCGTTCTGCCATAAAGGCCCAACTGGGCCGAAACAAAAGGCGCTGTGCCCAATCCTAGGCTCTCCAAATCCGCCGCCGTCAAACTGTAGATGCCGTCTTCCGAAACCGCCACCTTAGCCCACTCACCTTGTGCTAAAACCGAAGCAACAGGTTGTGCAACTGCCTGATTTGCAGTCAATAATATGACTGAAATACCTAGAAATTGTGCAGTTCGAAGCTTCATTTAGACCCCTGTAGGCGATTTTTTTGCGTCGGTTACATACTCAAACGGCCAAAAGGCCCGTTTGTTGTTTGGGCAAATTTGCACGCTTTTTCACGAATGACCGCGGAAAATCGTATACTTGTGGCTCTTTAAATAGTACTCCAACATGGCAGTGAAACGCCTATTGACTATAGCATTCGTTGTTTTAGGGCTCTCGTCCGTGTACGGGCAGGATCCCCATTTCACGCAATTCTATGCCAACCCACTGTACTTGAACCCCGCATTTGCTGGTGTCAAGCAGTGCCCCAAAGTCAACGTCAACTACCGCAACCAATACCCCTCTTTGGGCGTCTATCAAACGTATTCTGCGTCCTACGACCAGTACGTAGACAAGCTCAACGGCGGTGTGGGTGTGCTCATCATGCAGGACGAAGCCGCCAATGGCGCCCTCGCGCTGACCGAAGCTTCTTTGGTGTATTCCTACCACTTGACGGTAACACGGGATTTCTCTGTGCTCTTTGGTGCGCAAGGAACCTTCCGTCAGCGTGCGTTGGATTGGAATAGCTTGACCTTCCCGGATCAAATCGATCCCTTCTACGGTTTCGTTAAGCCGACCAATGAGATTGCGCCGGATAACACCACCAACAGCCACTTGGATCTCACATTTGGCATGTTGGGCTTTACCGAGCACTTCTACATGGGAGTCACGGCGAGTCACGTGACGGAGCCCAACGAAGCGTTCTTGTCAAACAACAAGTTACCCATGAAGCTTTCGGCCCAAATGGGTGCTACCATCCCCATCGGTCGCAAGCGCTTGTACAACTCGTTGGACAACCTCTTGATTCCTCACGTGGTATTCCAGAGCCAAGGAGGTGCCAACCAGTTGACGGGAGGCGTTTCTTTTAACCGCGGTCCTTTGACCGGTGGCATGGCCTACCGCCAAGCCTTGGGAGCGATCAGCTCCAACCCCGATGCCTTGGTCTTCATTTTGGGAGTTGCTCCCAACGATGTGCCTTGGACCTTCGGCTACTCGTATGATTACACGATTTCTCCTTTGAAGAACACCCTGGGTGGCGCACATGAAATCTCCATGTCCTACCAGTTCCCTTGCCGCACGCGTGCTACGCGCTACAGCGAGATCAAGTGTCCAAAATTTTAATTGAATCCGTATGAAGCTTCAATCTCTTCTCCGTACATCACTGGGGGCCTTAGCCGCCACGATGTTGCTTGCTAGCTGTAGCAAGACTGCGTCGAATACGACAGGCATGTCCTACAACGACAAGAAAAACGGTGGTTTCCAAATCAACCTCAACTACAAGGGCCAAGAAACAGGTCCTGGTTTGGTCTTCATTGAAGGCGGCACCTTTATCATGGGCCGTTCTGAAGAAGATTTCATGCGCGATTGGAACAACACGCCCGCACGGGTGACCGTCGCGTCCTTCTACATGGACGAGAACGAAGTGACCAACGCCGATTACCGCGAATACCTGTATTGGTTGCGCCGTGTATACGACTACGGCTACTATCCCCAGATCTACCAATCTGCGTTGCCCGACACCTTGGTATGGCGCGACAAGTTGGGCTACAATGAGACCTACGTGGAGAACTACCTCCGCCACCCCGCCTACAACTTCTATCCTGTCGTGGGTGTGTCTTGGGAGCAAGCTATGCGCTACTGTTCGTGGAGAACGGACCGCGTCAACGAGCAGATCTTGATCGACAAGGGCATCTTGAACGTAATGGCTACCCAAATGGATGACCAAAACTTCAACACCGAAGTCTACCTCTATAAGCAGGGCGAATACACCCAGCAAAACAAAAAAGGCTTGAAGGACATCTCTCCTCAGCAGGTCTATGGCAAAGAAGGTCGCCCCGCTCGTATCGAGGACGGCATCTTGCTTCCCAAGTACCGCCTCCCAACAGAAGCGGAGTGGGAATACGCCGCCTATGCTGAAGTGGGCAACCGCGTCTACAACCGCACCATCGACCGCAACAAATACACCTGGAACGGCTCTAGCGTGCGCAACGCCGATAAGCAAAACCGCGGTGATATGTTGGCGAACTACCGCCGTGGATCGGGTGACAATATGGGTATCGGAGGCTACTTGAACGATCAAGCCAACATCACCATGCAAGTGCGCTTCTACCCCCCGAACGATTTTGGTTTGTACGATATGGCCGGCAACGTGGCCGAATGGGTATTGGACGTCTACCGCCCCTTGTCAGGAACGGATATGAGCGACCACCGTCCCTTCCGTGGTAACCAATTCACTGCATTTGACAACAACTACGACGGCATTGGTGAACTCGCAGTTTTGACGGAACCCCAGTACGATACCGACAGCAGCTTGGTGCGTTTGCCCGGTCAATTGCCTGTACGCAACGTAACGGAAGAGGAAAACCTCGGTCGTCGCAACTACCAGTACTCGGATTACCGCGATTTCCAAGACGGTGACGTTGAATCGTCTATCCTCTACGACAAAGGCGGTATTGCTGAAGGAGATGCACCGATGTACGAATACGGCGAGTCTACCCTGATCGGCAACAATGCCCGTGTGTACAAGGGCGGTTCATGGAAGGACATGGCCTACTGGTTGTCTCCTGGCACGCGCCGTTACTTGGAGCAGGACTTGTCTACCGACTTCATTGGTTTCCGTTGCGCCATGGACCGCGTAGGATTCCAAAACGAAGACAGCAAGCGCCGTAAGAGCACCGCTGCTCCTAAACAAGAAAAGTTCCGCCGCTACCAGCCCTAATGGAAGCGCTCTACGCACGCTTTGACGAGCGTGTAGGAATCTGCTCAGATAGCCGTTCTCTGGCGTCTGGGCAGATTTTTTTTGCGCTCAAAGGGGAGCGCTTCGACGGACACAGCTTCGCCCTTCAAGCTTTGCAGCAAGGTGCGTCTGCCGTCGTCGTTGAGGACCTCCCAGAGGGTTTGGACCCTACGGATGCTCGCGTCTTTCACGTGCCCAGCGTCTTGCAAACGCTACAAGAGCTTGCGCGTCACCATAGACGCCACTGGGGGAAGCGCATTATCGGTTTGACGGGAAGCAACGGAAAGACCACAGTGAAAGAACTCTTTGCCGCTGTACTCAGTCAAAAATTCAACCTTCACGCCACAAAGGGCAACTTCAACAACCATCTGGGCGTTCCTTTTACGCTCTTGCAGCTGCAATCGGCCCATGAACTGGCCGTCGTTGAAATGGGCGCCAACCACCAAGGCGAAATTGACGCCTTGAGCCACATGGCCGAACCCAACCTGGGCTACATCACCAATTTTGGCCGAGCGCATTTGGAAGGCTTCGGAGGTATAGAAGGCGTCATCAAAGGCAAAACGGAACTTTATCGCTACCTGCAGGGCACGGGTGGCGAAATCCTGATCAATCCGGACGACCCCCTCCAAGTAGCGCACGCGGGCTCAACCGCATGGACCTTCCGAGCCGAGCTTCATACGTGGATGGAGGACGACGGCTTCGTACACATCCGTAACGGCGCCCATTCGGTCAAAAGTCATTTGAGTGGAAGTTATCAAGGCACCAACCTGAAAGCTGCCTGGACCCTCGGGGAACACTTTGGACTAGCGCCAGAAGCTATTTGCGCCGGAATCGCCTCGTATGTGCCTACCAACAACCGCGGAGAGCTCCGCAGCACGGAACGCAACTTGGTCTTCTTAGATGCCTACAATGCCAATCCAAGCAGCATGGAGGCCTCGTTTCGGTATGCCACGACCAGCCACATGGATCGACCGCACCACTACATCGCGGGGGACTTGTTTGAACTTGGAGCCTATTCCGAGGAGGAACACCAGCGCATGGTGGATCTCTTTGTGGCGGAAGGTGCAGAAAACGTTTGGCTCGTTGGCGAAGCCTTTGCGAAAACAAAGCACCCGAGCACGTTTAAGTCGTTCCAAACGACAGAGGAAGCCCTTGCCGCCCTTCATGAAGCAGGCCTTACGAATGGCTACGTTTGGGTAAAAGGGTCCCGAGGAATGGCCTTAGAGCGCTTGCTCCCCGCCTTGTAAGCGAACGGAATTACAGGGAAACCCGCAAACCGGCCCGAACGCCCAAAAACAACGGCAATTCCGTGTAGCTGCGCCAGGTTGCACCGGCCTCTAGGTCGCCAAAGCCATAGTCCATGACGCCCATAAGCAGGAAGCTGACGTATTCATTGATGGCTACCGTGGATCCCACTTGCAAGCCTGCTGTCCAAAACTGATCGACATAGACGGGATTGGCCAGGGTGCTGTGTTCAAAGGAAATGGCCTTTCGGTACGTGACGGTCGGCCAGGCTTCCAGGGTCACCTCGTCGCTCAAGTGGGTTACCAAGCCTGCACGCAAGGGAATCGCCCAATAGCGCGCCTTTACCTCCTGCACATCACCGTTTTCCAGGCGATGCCCGTAGTTGACCCAGGTTTGGCCCACGCCCACGCCCAAATACAGCGGACGGAGGTTGAAATCTGCGGAAAAACCCGTCTCCCCCATCAAACGAGGCAAAAATTTATCGGTCACCTCGGGCTGGACCCCGTTGAGATCTGCTCCAATGCGGCGGAAAACCGTACCCGGTTGGCCGTAGACATTGAAGTTGACGACGCGCTGGCGCACATCGCTGTCGGTGTAGTAGCGAGGCTGTGACTGAGCTTGTGCGCCCAAGGCCAACGCCATCCATGCAGTGAGAATTAAGCTACGCATGCGGCAATTTTTTCATGAAAAGCCTTCAAAAGGTCGGGAATTCCTGCTGGATTCTTGCCCCCTGCGGACGCATAGAAGGCTTGACCGCCTCCGCCTCCTTGGATAAAGCTGCCCAGTTCACGCACCCATTGGCCCGCGTTCACGTGTGAGAGGGCCTCTTGACCAACCCCGAGGTGGAGCTGCGCCTTGCCGTCCGCTTCCATGGCCAAAGCAATGACAGATGCGGGATTCGCATCTTTCAATTGGAAGACCACATCTTTTGCCGAGGCCGCATCGAGGGCCACTTTCGCTGCGATTACGGTGTAGGGTCCAACCTGCACCGCAGATTCCAGCAGTTCGCCTTTGAGGTTGCCCGCTTGGGCACGGTTTAATTCGTCTACTTTCTTCTGGAGCTCGCTCAATTCCGAACGCAAGTCGCGAATCACGGCCGCTGCGTCGGGATTTTTAGCTTCCGCGAGCACCTCGGCATAGGCATGACGCTGTTCGAGCAAGTAGGTCATGGCCGCTTCCCCGGCCAAAGCCTCCACGCGGCGCACACCGGCAGCCACCGAAGACTCGTTCAACAGAATAAAGGTGCCCAGCTGCTGCGTATTCTCGACGTGAGTTCCGCCACAGAGTTCGATGCTGGGCCCAAATTGAATCACTCGGACCGAATCGCCGTACTTCTCGCCAAACAGCGCCATAGCGCCCATGGCTTTGGCTGCATCCACCGACATGTTCTCGTGCACCTGCAAGGGCAAGGCTTCGGCGATCATCGCGCGCACCTTGGACTCAATAGCCGTCCACTCCTCTGGGCTGAT
>CAXRFY010000125.1:0-38416 GCA_964229925.1 Schleiferiaceae bacterium | reverse complement strand
GCGGACAAGCCTGCGTACTTCAGCGATCCTTACAATCCAAATGCACAGACCCGCCCCACCAGCGATACCACGTGGTACTTTGTGGAGGTGCGCAGTGCCTTGGGCTGTTGGGGCATTGATTCCATGATGGTGGTTCAGTTTGATCCTGCCACCTTGTTGCCCAATTTGACCAATGTGATGAACGTTATCACGCCAAACGGCGACGGCTTCAACGATGTCTTTGACTTGTCCGAAGTGGTTCAAGCCGATTCGTGTGACCTCGTCATCTTGGACCGTTGGGGTTCCCGTGTGTACGAAGAACCTCGTTACATCACCGGATGGGACGGCACCAACACGGGTGGAGATCCCCTTCCCGATGGAACCTACTACTATTTGCTGCTTTGCAACGGAGAACCCCGTTACCGCGGCGCCATTACTGTAATTCGCAATTAATCGTCCGTTATGAAAAAGACGCTCGTTCTGGCCTTAATCTCGGGAGCTTTTATGGCTCAAGCTCAACAGCTTCCCTTGTATGCCAACTATTTTTTCGCCCCCCAAATGACCAACCCCGCCGTTTCGGGTGCGGACGGTTTTAGCGAATTGACCACCATGCACCGCCAGCAGTGGCAGGGCATGGAAGGTGCGCCTGAGACATCTGCTTTGGTGTTCAATGGTGCGCTCAACAAGGAACGCATTGGCTACTCCGTGTACGCCTACACGGACAAGACGGACATTGTGAGCCGTTCGGGTATTTATGGCAACTACGCCTACCATGCACAGCTTTCTGAGACCTCTGTTTTGAGCTTCGGCGTAGGTGCAGGCTACGTGAACAACTCGTTCGATATGGCTTCGGTCCGCGTCAAGAATCTGGGCGACCCCTTCTTGATTCCGGCCAATCAAAACGGCACCTTGGATATGACCTTGGGCTTGAATCTGCGCGTGGCGGATTTCAACTTGGGTGTCAGCGTGCCTCAATTGCTCAATCCGACGATTACGTACAGCAACAACTACGATGGCCCTGTGGCGTACCATTTGATTCGTCACTACGTGGCACGCACGCAGTACGATATCAAAGTGCAAAAGGACCGAATGGTACTCTCGCCCATGGTGACGGTACGCGCTGCGGCCTTTGTGAAGCCTCAGGTGGATGCCGGTTTGATGTTCGACATGAAGGAATACGGCTACATCGGCGCGATGTACCGCTCCAACTATGCAGCAACCATGAATGTAGGCGTGCACTTGACGCCCGTCCTTTCATTGGGCTACGCACATGAGTTTAGCACAAACACGTACGCGTCCTATTTGGGAATGTCCAATGAGTTCATCTTGTCCTACAAGTTTGGCGACAACAAGCGCAACGAACGTTTGGAGGCCGAAATCAAGCGCTTGAAAGACAAGCAACGTAGTTCCGCTCAAGAGACCGAGAAGTTGCTCAACGAGCGCTTCGAGGAATTCAAAGAAGAGATGGGCGCAGCGCAAGCGGCTGAGCTTGAGAAGCAAAAAGAAGCCCTCAAGGCAGAAGGATTGCAGCTCCAGGAGGCAGGCGCTCAAAATGGCGGCCTCCGCGGCAATGGCGGCAATGCAAATGGCGGTAACAACGGTCAAAACGGCGGTTGGAACCAAGACAACGGCCAAGGCGGTTCGTGGAACACCGGCAACGATCCCAATGCTGCAGGCAACATTCGCGGCTACCGCAACGAAGAGTATGCCAACAACGTGGCTCCCGGTTCTCCTGGGTACTATGTGACGGCTGGCGTATACGGCGAGGCGGGCAACGCGGACCGAATGGCAAATAGCCTGTCTAAAAAGGGTATCAACGCAAAGGTCTTCCGCGATAGCCGCAACAACATGTACTACGTGTACCTGTTGAAGTTCCGCAGCTACGAAGAGGCGGATCGTGCGAAGAGCTCCGGTTTGAACGGTCAGTACAGCGGCAAGCTTTGGATTAAAGTCGTCGAATAATGCAGCGACGCTTTACATCGTGGATCCTGGGACTCTTCCTGCTGCTTTCGGCGGGAAGTGCCCATGCAGCCCACCTTGTGGGAGGGGAGATTACCTATACCTGCAACGGAGGTAACAACTACACCATCAAGCTTCGCATTTACCGCGATTGCAACAGCGGAGGAGCCCAGTTTGACAATACGGTGACCTTCACCATATTTGACAATACAGGCGCACAATTGTACAATCCCACGGTCAATAAAGGCCCTACGGTCAGCGTTCCAGCTGGCACGGGGAATCCCTGTTTGACCACGCCTCCAAACATTTGTACGGAGTATGCGGATTACGTGCACACGATGAATTTGCCAGCACGAGTGGGTGGATATACAATTTCCTACCAGCGCTGCTGCCGAAATGCGACCATCTCCAACATCTCGGCGAGCGGCAAGGGCAATACGTACACGGTGCAGATTCCATCGATGGACAACTGCAACAATTCTCCTGAATTCACCACCGTACCGCCCATCGTATTGTGCTTGAACGACCTCCAAAACATCAATGCTTCGGCCACGGATGCAGACGGTGACTCCCTCTATTACGAATTCTGCGACATCCTCAATGGGGGATCAAGCGGCAATGCCTCCCCCAATCCGGCTGCTGCACCTCCGTATTCAACCATTCCATTTATTGCACCCCAAACGAGTAGCGCTCCCGTTCCAGGCAACCCTGCCTTGACGATTGATCCCAATACCGGCTACATCACGGGTTCGGCCAATACCACCGGGCAGTTTGTGGTGGGCATCTGTGTGAGCGAATACCGAAATGGGGTGTTCCAATCCACCGTGCGTCGCGACTACCAGTTCAACATCACCAACTGTGTGAGCAACGTCGTGGCCGACATGTTGACCCAAATGGAAAAGCCCAGCTTGCTTTGCGGCGGTCGTACGATGCCTTTCCAGGCACAAACATCCGGAGCTATCAGCTACTATTGGGATTTCGGGGATACCACGACCACCCAAGATACCAGCTCTTCGCCATCACCTTCCTGGACCTATCCCGACACAGGGGCCTACACGGTGATGCTGGTGATCAACCCCGGTCTGGTATGCACGGATACCGTTTACGAGAGCTTCCATATCTACGATGCGCCTGACTACGTCATCCAGTACGATGGCCAGAGCTGCTTTGAAGCGCAGGACCTGATGTTCTATGCCAGCGGTACAACCCCTCACGATGCGACCTTCTCATGGGACTTCGGCAACTTAGCCAACGTCTATGGAGCTACCGGCGACACGGTGCAGCACGTAAGCTGGTCACAGCCCGGTAAGTACCCGGTACAGCTCATTGTTTATTCCAAGACCTGTCCCGACACGACCTACGATACCGTAGATGTGGTGCAGTGGTCCTTGCCCGTATTTGCGGGTAACGATACGGCCATCGCACGCGGTGATACGGCCTACCTTAATGTGACGGCTGGAGCGGCCTACCGCTGGTTTGCAGATAAGCCCGTGTATTTCAACAACTACCGCCAGCAAGATCCGCAGGCATGGACGTACCAAGATTCGACCACCTTCTATGCGATTGTGACCAATTCGGTCGGTTGCCAAGGCATCGATACGGTCTTTGTCTACTACTTACCGGACCAAACGGACCCCGACCTCTCCAACGTTCAGAATGCCATGACCCCCAATGGCGATGGTATGAACGATGTCTTAGACCTTTCCGAGGTTTCCTTCGGCGACCAGTGCACCCTCCGCGTACTTAACCGGTGGGGCGGCCAGGTCTACCTGCAGGATAATTATGACGACACCTGGGGCGGCACCAATGCGAATGGCAATCCCTTGCCTCCTGGCACCTACTACATCTTGCTGCATTGCGGCAAAGAACTGCGCTACGGCGGTCCGGTGACCATCGTGCGTTAAGGCACGTCTTTCGACAAGCATAAAAAAAGCCCCGGCCGAAAGGCCGGGGCTTTTTGCTTTAGATCGTGGTTCAATCGGAACTACGTGAGACGCACACGGATTAGCCGTTGAACATATCTCTGACGCGGTCAAAGAAACCCTTGTCCGATTTGCCTGGATTGGGCTGGAAGTTGGCACTTTCCTGCAGTTTTTCGAGCATGGCTTTTTCTTCGCTCGTCACAGACTTAGGCGTCCAAACAGACACGTGCACCAGCAAGTCTCCCGTGCCATAGCCCTCGACGCTGGGGAGGCCTTTGCCTTTCAAGCGCAAGGTCTTTCCGCTTTGGGTGCCTGCGTCAATCTTCATGCGGGCTTTCCCTTGGATGGTGGGGATTTCCACCGTGGTGCCTAATGCGCAGTCTGGGAAGGAGACGTAGAGGTCGTAGTGCAGGTTTTGGCCCTCACGAACGAGTTCCGAATGGGCTTCCTCTTCGATGGAAACGATGAGGTCCCCCGCCGGCCCGCCTACGGGACCGTGGTTGCCCTTGCCGCCCACGCGAAGTTGCATGCCGTCCTGAACGCCTGCCGGGATCTTCACGCTTACGACTTCGTCCACGCGTTCTAGGCCATCGGCTCCGACGCCATCGGGACGCTTGTCAATCATCTTGCCGGAACCATTGCACCCGTGGCAGGCAGAGGCGGTGCGCATCTGACCAAGGATGGTGTTTTGGACGCGGGTGATTTGACCGGAGCCGTTACAGACCGTACAGGTCTTAAACGTCAAGCCGTCGGCGGGTACCGCGCGGCGGATTTTAATTTTCTTTTCAACGCCGTTGGCGATGTCCTCGAGCGTGAGTTTAACGCGAACTCGGAGGTTGGCACCGCGCGCGGCTCCGCCACGGCCACCGCCGCCAAAACCGCCAAAGCCACCGCCGCCGAAAATGTCCCCAAAGTGGCTGAAGATGTCGTCCATGTTCATGCCGCCGCCAAAGCCGCCGCTTCCGGCGCCGAAGGCTTGGTGGCCAAACTGGTCGTATTTCTGCTTCTTTTCTGCGTTGGAGAGGACCTCGTAGGCCTCTGCAGCTTCTTTGAACTTGTCTTCTGCTTCAGCGTCCCCGGGATTCTTGTCGGGGTGGTATTGAATAGCCAGCTTGCGGTAGGCCTTCTTGATTTCGTCGGCAGAGGCGGACTTGGATACGCCTAAAACTTCATAGTAGTCGCGTTTAGCCATGGCTTAGGAGGCAAGGGATTCGCCCACTACCACTTTGGCATAGCGGATAATTTTCTCGCCCAATTTGTACCCCTTCTCGATTTGATCGACCACCTTTCCGGCTAATTCGGGACTAGGGGCGGGGATGTTGGTGATGGCTTCCATCGTTTCCACGTCAAATGCCTGACCTGTAGCATTGTCCATTTCCTTGAGGCCTTCGGCTTTCAAGGTGTTCAGGAGTTTGGTGTAGATGAGCTCAAGGCCCACACGTTCAGCAGAATCCGCTGGGATGTTCTTCAAGGCGCGCTCAAAGTCGTCTACCACGGGCAGAATGGCCTTGATGACCTTTTCGTTCGCGGTCGCCATGAGGTCCAAACGCTCACGTGCATTGCGGCGACGGAAGTTTTCAAATTCGGCATACAGGCGCAGGTTCTGGTCCTTCAGGGCTTGGATTTCCTCAGCGGGGTCCGCAGCCACCTCAGGGGCCTCCGTCTCAGCGGCCTCAGCGGTCTCAGCGGTTGCTGCGTTCTCGTCCAAAATGGGCTCTTCGGCCTCGTGCTGGTGTTTAGATTTTTTTGCCATGCGTGCAAGTAGTATTCAGTGCTGCCCTAAAAGCAAACAATCTGCCAAACTGATTTCGTGTCAGAATGGCAGATTGTCAGCCCCAATCAGGGCCAGGCTGTCGTGACGAACTGTCCGTCCTTATTGAAGCAGGGACTTCAATGCGGCCTCCAATTGGGCGCCGCGAAGGCCTTTGGCAATGATCTTGCCTTTGCCGTCGACCAAGAAGGTCATGGGGATAGCGTTCACGCCGTACAGCGCGGCGCCTTGAGCACGCCAGCCGCGCAGATCGCTCACGTGGCTAGACCAGGTGAGGCCGTCTTTGGCGATGGCGTCCACCCAGCGGTCCTTGGATTGATCCAAGCTAACGGAATAGATTTCAAAACCTTTGCCGGCGGTGAATTTCTTGTCCTTGTATTCGTTGTAGATGCGCACCACGTTGGGGTTCTCCATGCGGCAGGGGCCACACCAAGAGGCCCAGAAGTCGATCAAAACGACTTTGCCGCGCAAATCACTCAACTTGACGATGTCGCCGTTGGGATTTTGGAACGCGAGTTCAGGCGCTTGATCACCTACATTGATATTGGCCAATTGAGCGTCCGCAACTGGGCGAATGCTGCTTTCGGCAGGGCGCGCAGCCGTCCACAAAAGGGCGGAGGCGATAAGAAGAGAAGCAAGTACTTTTTTCATGATGGGATAAAGTTAGGCAGGAATGCGTTCGATTTGGGCACCGAGGGCACGAAGGCGCTCGTCGATGCGTTCGTAGCCGCGGTCGATTTGTTCAATGTTGTGGATGGTGCTCGTTCCTTCGGCGCTCAATGCAGCGATGAGCAGGGCGATACCGGCGCGAATGTCCGGCGACGTCATCGTAGTCGCGCGCAGGGTGAACTTTCGGTCCAAACCAATAACGGTAGCGCGGTGCGGATCGCAAAGAATGATCTGGGCACCCATGTCGATGAGTTTGTCCACGAAGAAGAGGCGGCTTTCGAACATCTTCTGGTGAATGAGCACCGAACCCTTAGCCTGCGTGGCTGTCACCAGCACAATGCTCAGCAAATCCGGGGTGAATCCGGGCCAAGGGGCATCGGCCACCGTGACCATGGAACCGTCCAAGTAGGCGCCAATTTCATAGCTCTCCTGGGCGGGAATGTGAATGTCGTCGCCCTGAATTTCCAGTTGGATGCCCAGCTTGCGGAAGACCTCGGGGATGATGCCCAAATGTGCTACGCCCGCATTCTTGATGGTCAATTCGCTCTGCGTCATGGCCGCTAAACCAATCCAAGAACCAATCTCAATCATATCGGGCAAACAGCGGTGCTCGGTGCCGCCCAGGCGTTCCACGCCCGTAATGGTCAAGAGGTTGCTGCCAATGCCTTCAATCTTCGCCCCCATGCGAACGAGCATATTGCAGAGCTGCTGCAAGTAGGGCTCACAGGCTGCGTTGTAGATGGTCGTCGTGCCGGGCGTCATGACTGCTGCCATCACAATGTTGGCGGTACCGGTCACGGATGCCTCGTCAAGGAGCATGTAGGCGCCCTTTAGGCCGCTGGCGGGCGTTTCTACACCGTAGAAGTGAGAGCCTTCTTCGAATTTGAATTCAGCCCCCAATTTCATGAAGCCCAAGAAGTGGGTGTCCAAGCGGCGACGGCCGATTTTGTCGCCCCCGGGCTTGGGAATGTAGCCCTTGCCAAAGCGGGCCAGCAAGGGGCCCACGAGCATGATGGAACCGCGTAGGGCGGCACCTTTCTTTTTGTAGGTATCTGAAAAAAGGAAGTTGACGTCCACGTCTTTGGCGCAGAAGCTGTAGTCCCCGTGACCGTGCTTGGTAACGGCTACCCCAAAGTCTCCGAGGATTTCGATGAGCTTGTTGACGTCGACGATGTCTGGAATGTTGGAAACGCGAACGGTCTCCTCCGTCAGCAGTACAGCGCAGAGAATTTGGAGAACTTCGTTTTTAGCGCCTTGGGGGTGCACATCGCCTTTGAGGCGGCGTCCACCAGTGATGCGAAAGCTGGATGACACGGAATGGGGAGGTTATTTGCGTTTAAAGGGGCCTTTTCGCTTGAAGTTGGCCTTTGATTTTTTCTTGGTGCGCGTGTGCAAGGGGGCGTTTTGAGAGACGACCCCGCGGTTGACCGACAGGGTGGTCTTCTCTTGGCCCAGTTGGCCACCGGACAGGATGCGCAATTCGGCATAAATGACCGCGTCGTCTACCGAATCCTTGTTCCAAGAGAGGTAAGCGCGCTTCATCTGGTTGGCGATGTCCAATTCCATGGCGTCACGCTCTTCAGAGGGCTCCATGGCGGAAACCGTAGCGATCAAGCTCTGGATGATGTTGCCATAGTAGCGGTGGCTTCGGCTCTTTTGGGGGTAGGGGACGGCTTCTGGTTTTTCCGCCAGCTTCTCGCGAGTGGGAATAGGGTAGGGGCAGTCTACGTCCAGCTGGAAGTCAGACAGGACAAAGAGGTGGTCCCACAGTTTGTGGCGGTAATCGGGATTGTCGCGCAGGCTGGGATTGAGGTTGCCAATGACATCAATGATGCTGTTGGCCACCTTGGTGCGGTGGTCGCGATCGGGCAGCGTCAAGCAGTACTCGATCATGGACTGCACGTGGCGCCCGTATTCGGGCATGCGCAACTGCTCACGGTCCGTGTTGTAGTCCAGGGAAAGAGCGGCAATGTTTGAAGTATCCATCATGAAAGGAGTTGCAATTTAGCAAACTTGAGCAGCAATTTTTTCTCGCCGGCGTTGTCGAAGAGGATGGTGGCTTTTCGCTCGGTGCCGTCGCCGGTCAATTCCGTCACTTTTCCGATACCAAAGCGGTCGTGCACCACTTTAAATCCAATTTCTAGGCCAAGTTCCAAGGCGTTGCTGCCCGAACTTCCCGCACTTTGCGTGGCTTGATTCATGGGCTTGAGCGCGGTGGGTCGTCGGAAGCGAACAGGCGCTGGAGGCGGGCTGGGCTTCGTCGGTTTGGGGGACGCAGGGCGAGAAGGCGCTGCGGTTCTGCGGGTCGAAGGTACGTCAAAGGCGTCCATCAACTCTTTGGGCACCGAATAGGTGGGCTGGAATTCAGGCACATGGATGTCCAAATGAGCCTCGTCCAATTCCTCTAGGAAGCGGCTAGGTTCGCAATCAATGAGTTTGCCCCAGCGGTAGCGCACGTGAGCGTAAGTGAGGAAGGCACGTTTTTCCGCACGCGTCAACGCCACGTAAAATAGGCGGCGCTCTTCTTCTAGGTCTGAACGGGACCCCATCGACATCATCGATGGAAACAAATTCTCCTCCATGCCCACCACGAAGACGGCAGGGAATTCCAAGCCCTTTGCCAAGTGAATGGTCATCAAATTCACTTTGGGACGGTCGTCCTCATCGGCGCGGTCGGCATCCGTCAGCAAAGCCACGTCCTGAAGAAAGGCCCCCAAACTGGGGTCACCATCTTCCACTTGCTGCTGTTGCTCCACAAAGTCCTTGATGCCGTTGAGCAATTCCTGCACGTTTTCGTAGCGCGAAATGCCCTCAGGCGTCTTGTCCTCCGCCAAAAATTTGATAATGCCGCTGCTGCGCGAAATGTGTTCGACCACGTCAAAGGCATCCTTCTCCTGCGCAATGATTTGGTAGGACTTGATCAGGTCGGTAAAGGCCAGCAAGCGTTCCTGCGTGGGGCGGTTGATGTTGACCCCCCAAGCGCCGGCATGTTCTGCGGCTTCCCAAATCGTTGCCTGGCGCTCGTCCGCCGCGATGGTCAGGCGGGCAAGGGTCGTGTCGCCGATGCCGCGCGCGGGCAAGTTGATAACGCGTCGAAAAGCCTCCTCGTCCTTGGGATTAACGGTCAAACGCACATAGGCCATCAAGTCCTTCACTTCCTTGCGTTGGTAGAAGGACAGGCCGCCATAGATGCGGTAGGGGATATTGCGTCGGCGCAGGGCATCTTCAAAAGCGCGGGATTGCGCATTGGTGCGGTAGAGGATGGCAAACTGATCGTGGGCCATGTGTTCACGCATGTTCAGTTCCCAAATCGTCTGCGCTACATAATTGCCTTCGTCCGCGTCGCTTACACTTTTGTGCACGACAATTCGGTCCCCTTGCGGATTGCTGGTCCAAACATCCTTCTCCAGCTGGTCCTGATTGTGCTTGATCAGCGAGTTGGCTGCTTGCACGATGCAGCCCGTGCTACGGTAGTTCTGCTCGAGCTTGAACAACTTGGCGTCTGCGTAGTCCTTTTGGAAGTTCAGAATGTTCCGAATATTCGCCCCCCGAAACGCATAAATACTCTGCGCGTCGTCGCCCACCACACATAGGTTCTCAAACCGCGAGGCCAGCGCCTTCACAATGAGGTACTGCGAATGGTTGGTATCCTGGTACTCGTCCACCAGGATGTATTTAAAACGCTCCTGGTAGCGCGCCAAGGCGTCGGGGAACTTGATAAAGAGCTCGTTGGTCTTCAGCAATAAATCGTCAAAGTCCATCGCGCCGGCCCGAAAGCACTTCTCCATGTAGGCTCCATAAAGCTCGCCGAGTTGGGGCATGCGCGCCGAGGCATCCGCCTCCTGCAGATCCGCTCGGTTCTGATAGGCCTTGGGCGTGATCAAATTGTTCTTGTACGCGGAGATGCGAGAGGCAACGCCTTTGACCTTGTAGATGTCTTTGTCTAGGCCGCGGTCCTTAATTAAGCCGGCAATCACCTTTTGAGCGTCCTCGGTGTCGTAGATGGTAAAATTGGAAGGGTAGCCCAAACGGTGTCCTTCAATCCGCAGGATACGCGCAAAGATGGAGTGGAAGGTGCCCATCCATAGATTCTTAGCTTCGGTGCCGCCCAGGAGCTTCTCAATTCGGCCCTTCATTTCGCGCGCTGCCTTATTGGTAAAGGTGAGTGCCAAAATGTTGAAAGGATCCACGCCTTGCTCCATGAGGTAGGCGATTCGGAAGGTCAGAACGCGGGTCTTGCCCGAACCTGCACCCGCAATAACCATGACAGGACCATCGGTCTGTTTCACGGCTTCTTGTTGGACCGAATTAAGGGCAGATAAATACGCTGACATGGGAAGAGGTCAAAGATACCATTCGGGCCCGGTGCGAAAAAGTTTAAAAACTGCAAGAAAATCAGCGTTGTCCGTAGCGAAAAAAGGTCTACATTTGCAGTCCCCTAAAAACTAGGGGTATAGTTTATTGTAGCGACGACAACCAACACAATTAAAAAGAATGCCTACCATTCAACAGCTCGTACGTAAGGGACGAGTCAAGCTGGAAAAGAAGAGCAAGTCCGCAGCGTTGGACTCTTGCCCCCAGCGTCGAGGCGTGTGCACGCGTGTGTACACCACCACTCCTAAGAAGCCTAACTCGGCTATGCGTAAGGTCGCACGTGTGCGTCTTACCAACGGCAACGAAGTCAACGCCTACATCGGCGGTGAAGGCCACAACTTGCAAGAACACTCTATCGTACTCGTACGTGGCGGTCGTGTGAAAGACTTGCCAGGTGTACGTTACCACATCGTTCGCGGTGCCCTTGATACGGCAGGCGTGAACGGTCGTATGCAACGTCGTTCTAAGTATGGTGCTAAGCGCCCCAAAGCAAAAAAATAATCGGAAATCATGAGAAAGACGCGTGCTAAGAAGCGCCCCCTATTGCCGGATCCCCGCTTCAATGATCCCTTGGTAACTCGTTTCGTCAACAACTTGATGTATGACGGCAAGAAGTCTACCGCTTTCACCATCTTCTATGATGCGATTGACATCGTTTCTGAAAAGTCTGGCGAGGCCAACGGCCTGGACCAGTGGAAGACCGCTTTGACCAATGTGATGCCTCACGTAGAGGTTCGCAGCCGTCGTGTAGGTGGTTCTACCTTCCAGATTCCTCAGCAAATCCGCCCCGAGCGCAAAATCTCCATGGCTATGAAGTGGATGATTGGCTACGCCCGTGGTCGCAATGAAAAGAGCATGGCTGCTAAGCTGGCCGGCGAAATCATGGCTGCTGCTAAAGAGGAAGGCGCTGCTGTTAAGAAGCGCATGGACGTTCACAAAATGGCCGAGGCAAACAAGGCCTTCTCACACTTCCGTTTCTAATCTATTGATATCATGTCTAAGCGCGATTTAAAATTCACACGCAACATTGGTATCATGGCCCACATCGATGCGGGCAAGACGACTACCACGGAGCGTATTCTTTACTACACGGGTGTAAGCCACAAGATTGGCGAGGTACACGACGGTGCTGCTACCATGGACTGGATGGTTCAGGAGCAGGAGCGCGGTATCACCATCACCTCAGCTGCTACGACCTGTTTCTGGCGCTTCCCAACCGTTCAAGGAAAGGACACCGCAGAAACCCAGCAGTACAAGATTAACATCATTGACACCCCAGGACACGTTGACTTTACCGTTGAGGTAGAGCGTTCATTGCGCGTATTGGACGGTGCCGTTGCATTGCTTTGCGCCGTTGGTGGCGTACAGCCCCAGACGGAAACCGTTTGGCGTCAGGCTACGAAGTACTCTGTACCTCGTATCGCCTTCGTGAATAAAATGGACCGTACAGGTGCAGATTTCTTCAACGTTGTTCGCCAGATCGACGAGAAATTGAAGGGCAACCCCATTCCCTTGCAAGTGCCCATCGGTGCCGAGGCAGAATTCCAAGGTGTTGTGGACTTGTTGACCAACGAGGCCATCATTTGGGACGACGCTACGCAAGGCATGACCTACAAGGTGGTGGACATCCCCGCTGATTTGGTGGAGACGGTTGCCGAATACCGCGAGAAGTTGGTAGAGGCTGTAGCCGAATTCGACGATACCTTGTTGGAGAAATTCTTTGACGATCCCGATAGCATCACCAAGGAAGAATTGGTAGCGGCTATCCGCAAGGCGACCATCGCTCAGAAGATCACCCCCGTATTGTGTGGCTCTGCCTTTAAGAACAAGGGTGTTCAGACGATGTTGGACGCGGTTATGTCTTTCATGCCTTCTCCCGTGGACGTTGAGGCCATCACAGGCACCAACCCTGATACGGAGCAAGAAGAAGTGCGCAAGCCTGATCCCGATGAGCCCTTTGCCGCATTGGCGTTCAAGATTGCTACCGACCCCTTCGTAGGTCGCTTGTGCTTCTTCCGCGTGTATTCTGGTAAGATTGAAGCGGGTTCGTACACCAAGAACATGCGTACGGGCAACAAAGAGCGTATCTCTCGTATTTTCCAGATGCACTCCAACAAGCAGAACCCCATCGAGATGATCGAAGCGGGTGACATTGGTGCAGGCGTTGGTTTCAAGGACATCCGTACGGGTGACACCTTGTGCGACGAGAAGCGTCCTATCATCTTGGAATCTATGAGCTTCCCTGAGCCCGTTATCGGTTTGGCGGTTGAGCCCAAGACCCAAGCGGACGTTGACAAGCTCGGCATGGCTTTGGCTAAGTTGGCTGAAGAAGATCCCACCTTCCGCGTTCACACAGACGAAGAGACAGGCCAAACGGTTATCTCAGGCATGGGTGAATTGCATTTGGAAATCATCGTAGACCGTTTGAAGCGTGAATTTAAGGTCGAGTGTAACCAAGGTGCTCCTCAGGTTCAATACAAAGAGGCGCTTACAGCGAACTACAATCACCGTGAAGTGTACAAGAAGCAAACGGGTGGTCGCGGTAAGTTCGCAGACGTTGTCTTCACTATCGGCCCTGCCGACGAAGACTTCACCGGCACGCTTCAGTTCGACAACCAAATCAAGGGTGGTAACATTCCTCGTGAATTCATTCCCGCTGTTGAAAAAGGCTTCAAGGATGCCATGAACAATGGTCCTTTGGCGGGTTACGCCATCGACACCATGAAGGTGACCTTGACGGACGGTTCTTTCCACCCTGTGGATTCGGACTCTTTGTCCTTTGAATTGGCTGCTAAAATTGGCTTCCGCGAGGCAGGCAAGAAGGCACGCCCTGTGATCCTGGAGCCCATGATGAAGTTGGAGGTTGTAATGCCTGAGAACTCCATGGGTGACGTCGTCGGTGACTTGAACAAGCGCCGCGGTATCGTTGAGGGTATGGACACGAAAGAAGGCGACTCTGTCGTACGTGCCAAAGTGCCTTTGAGTGAAATGTTTGGATATGTAACCACTTTGCGTACGATTACCTCTGGTCGCGGCAGTTCTTCTATGGAGTTCAGCCACTACGCCGAAACGCCTTCTAGCATTGCTGAGGCCGTGATCGAGAAAGTAAAGGGTAGCAAATAAGTCTTTTTCAAGTTATGAGCCAGAAAATTCGCATTAAACTCAAGTCTTACGACCACATGCTCGTGGACAAGAGTGCTGAGAAAATCGTGAAAACGGTGAAGAGCACGGGAGCTGTTGTAAACGGCCCCATCCCCCTTCCCACGAACAAGCGCATCTACACGGTGCTCCGTTCACCTCACGTTAACAAGAAAGCCCGTGAGCAGTTTGAGCTGTCTAGCTACAAGCGCTTGTTGGACATCTACTCTTCATCTAGCAAAACCATTGATGCTTTGATGAAATTGGAGTTGCCAAGTGGGGTTGAAGTAGAAATCAAAGTTTAACAAATTCCTTTTGAAATCATGCCTGGATTAATTGGCAAGAAAATCGGAATGACCAGCATCTTCGACGCGGATGGCAAGAACCAGCCGTGTACGGTCATCGAGTTGGGTCCCTGTGTGGTGACTCAGGTCAAAACAGAAGATGTCGATGGTTACGCAGCCGTGCAGATCGGTTACGGAGATCAAAAAAATCCCGTACAAGCTGCCGCCGGCCACGCCAAGAAAGCGAACACTACCGCTAAGAAGAAGTATGTCGAGTTCAAAGACTTCGCTGCTGACGCTGTTCAGTTGGGCGATGTTTTGACGGTGGACATGTTCATCGAAGGCGAATACGTAGATATCGCAGGAACCACGAAGGGTAAAGGCTTCCAAGGTGTTGTTCGCCGCCACGGTTTTGGTGGTGTTGGACAAAGCACGCACGGTCAGCACAACCGCCTTCGCGCACCAGGTTCAATCGGTGCTGGTTCTGACCCCTCACGTGTCTTCAAGGGTACCCGCATGGGTGGCCGCATGGGCGCTGAGCGTGTGAAGATCCAGAACCTTCTCGTTTTGAAAGTTGATACTGAGCAGAACTTGCTGATCGTAAAAGGCTCTGTGCCCGGCGCTAAGCAGTCACTCGTAATTGTGGAGAAATAATGGAATTGAACATTATTAACCTTGAGGGCAAAGACACAGGACGCAAGGCGATCCTGAGCGATGACGTTTTCGGCATCGAGCCCAACGAGCATGCGATGTACTTGGACGTGAAGCAGTACTTGGCCAACCAGCGCCAGGGAACGCACAAGGCCAAGCAGCGCGCTGAAATTGCTCGCACCACGAAGAAGCTTCACCGCCAGAAAGGAACAGGTGGCGCTCGTCATGGTAGCATGAAATCTCCCTTGTACCGCGGTGGTGGTCGTGTATTCGGCCCCGTTCCTCACGAGTACGGTTTTAAACTGAACAAAAAGTTGAAGAATTTGGCCCGTAAATCGGCCTTCTCAACCCTTGTTAAAGAGAATCAAGTTATTGTCCTCGAGGCACTTACCATGGAAGCTCCTAAGACCAAGGCCTACAGCCAAGTGTTGTCTGCTCTGGGTCTTCAAGGAAAGAAATCTACAGTGGTGTTGGCCGAGCAGGATAAAAATGTATATTTGTCCTCCCGCAATTTTGAGGGCTCAAATGTGGTAACCGCTTCTGAATTAAGCACTTACGCGATTTTGAACGGTGGCACTTTAGTCCTGACTGAGGGGTCAATTGAGAAAATTCAAACGGCATTAACTACGAAATAATGGAAAGCATTCTCATTCGTCCGGTCATTACGGAGAAGGCTTCAGCTGAGGCTGAGGGGCGGAATCGCTACACCTTCGTCGTAGATAAGAAGGCCAATAAGGTTGAAATTAAAAAGGCCGTAGAGGCTGCGTACAACGTGAACGTTGAAAGCGTTCGCACCATCATCGTTCCCGCCAAGCACATTGTGCGTTACACGAAGGCAGGCATGTTGGAGGGTAAGAAGTCTTCCTTCAAGAAGGCGATCATTGATGTACGTTCCGGTGAATCCATCGACATCTACGGTAATCTCTAAGAATCATGGGCGTACGTAAATTAAAAGCAATCACTCCTGGGCAGCGTTTTCGCTCAGTGAATGACTTTGCGGCGATCACCACCAATGCTCCCGAGAAATCGTTGACGGTTTCTAAGAAGCGTTCTGGCGGTCGTAACAATTCCGGTAAGATGACCATGCGTTACATCGGTGGCGGTGCTAAGCAGCGTTACCGTGTAGTGGATTTCAAGCGTGAGAAGTTTGGTATCCCCGCAACGGTTAAAACCATTGAATACGATCCCAATCGCTCTGCATTTATCGCTTTGGTGGTGTATGCAGACGGTGAGAAGCGGTATATCATCGCTCCCAATGGCTTGAAGGTGGGTCAAACCATCGTTTCAGGTACGGGTTCAGCTCCTGAAGTGGGTAACACCATGAAATTGGCTGAACTACCCTTGGGTACGATCATCCACAACATTGAACTCCGTCCTGGTCAGGGTGGTATCATCGCACGTAGTGCAGGTGCATTCGCTCAGTTAGCAGCTCGCGATGGCAAGTATGCCACGTTGAAAATGCCTTCTGGTGAAACGCGTATGATCTTGGTAGAGTGCTTGGCTACGGTTGGCGTTGTTTCTAACAGCGACCACCAGCAAGTAGAAAGTGGTAAGGCAGGTCGCAGCCGCTGGTTGGGCCGTCGTCCTCGCACACGTGGTGTTGCCATGAACCCTGTTGATCACCCCATGGGTGGTGGTGAAGGCCGTTCATCTGGTGGACACCCACGTTCACGCAAGGGTATCCCCGCGAAGGGCTACAAGACGCGTACTCCGAAGAAGGCGAGCAACCGTTACATCATTGAAAAACGTAAGTAAGCAATGGCACGTTCACTAAAAAAAGGACCCTACATCCATTACAAGCTTGAGAAGCGTGTCATGGAGAACGTAGAATCAGGCAAAAAGACGGTTGTTAAGACCTGGTCTCGTGCCTCTATGATCAGCCCCGACTTTGTGGGACAGACCATTGCAGTTCACAACGGTAAAACTTTCATCCCTGTTTTCGTTACCGAGAACATGGTAGGTCACAAGTTGGGCGAATTCGCTCCTACACGCACCTTCCGTGGTCACGCTGGTAAGAAAGACAAGGGCAAACGCTAATAGGCCATGGGAAATCGTAAACACTCCTCGGCAGAAGCCATGAAAGAGGCCCGCAAAAGCGTGGCTATGGCTAAGTTGAATAACTGCCCCACTTCTCCTCGCAAAATGCGCTTGGTTGCGGACATGGTTCGCGGCATGGAGGTAGCAAAAGCCTTGTATGTATTGAAGCACAGCGGCAAAGAAGCAAGCATCCGTTTGGAGAAGCTTTTGTTGTCTGCCTTGAGCAACTGGCAAGCCAAGAACGAAGGTGTCTCCATGGACGAAGCGAACTTGGTCGTACAGTCTATCTCTGTAGACGGAGGCCGCATGCTTAAGCGCGTTCAACCTGCTCCCCAAGGTCGTGCACACCGTGTACGCAAGCGTTCTAACCACGTTACGATCGTGGTAGGCGCCGCCAACGAAGCTCCTGTAGTAACCGAAGTAAACGAAGCTAAATAATGGGACAAAAAGCAAATCCTATCGGCAATCGCCTTGGTTTCATCCGCGGTTGGGACTCACAGTGGTACGGTGGCCGCAACTATGGCGACAAAATCGCTGAAGACGCTGCAATTCGCAAGTACTTGTACGCACGTTTGTCTCGTGCTAATGTTTCTCGCATCATCATTGAGCGCACGCTCAAGTTGGTGACGGTGACCATCGCTACGGCTCGTCCTGGTGTGATCATCGGTAAAGGAGGTACGGAGGTAGACAAGCTTCGTGAAGAATTGAAGAAATTGACCAAAAAGGATGTTCAAATCAACATCCACGAGATCAAGCGCCCTGAATTGGATGCCAAATTGGTAGCTGATTCAATTGCTCGCCAGATCGAAGGTCGTATCTCTTTCCGTCGTGCCGTTAAAATGTCCATGGGTTCAACCATGCGCATGGGTGCTGAAGGTATCAAGGTCCAATTGAGCGGACGTTTGAACGGGGCTGAAATCGCACGTTCTGAGAAGTTCAAGGAGGGCCGTACGCCTCTGCACACCTTCCGTGCCGACATCGATTACCATATCTCTGAAGCCCACACGACCTACGGCCGTATCGGTATCAAAGTTTGGATCATGAAAGGCGAAGTGTATGGCAAGCGCGACTTGACCAATGTATTGGGTGCTTCCAAGCGTCCTTCTGCTGGTGGTCCAGGTGCTGGCGCTCCCGGTCGTGGACCCGCTCGTCGCCGTCCTAACAATCGCAAAGCTTAATTCGGATATAGATCATGTTACAGCCGAAAAGAACTAAGTACCGTAAGACCTTCAAAGGCAAAATGAAGGGTGTTGCCCAGCGTGGCGCCACCTTGGCCTTTGGTTCCTATGGCATCAAATCCTTGGAAGAGGTTTGGATGACCGCCCGCCAGATCGAAGCAGCCCGTATCGCCGCAACGCGTTACATGAAGCGTGAAGGTCAGTTGTGGATTCGCGTTTTCCCAGACAAGCCTATCACCAAGAAGCCTTTGGAAGTACGTATGGGTAAGGGTAAAGGTGGAGTAGAATACTACGCAGCCGTTATTCGCCCAGGTCGCATGTTGTTTGAACTCGATGGAGTACCCGAAGATATCGCTGTAGAAGCATTGCGCTTGGCAGCTCAGAAGCTTCCGGTCAAGACCAAGTTGGTCACCCGTCGTGATTTGGTTAACGCTTAATCTGGATCAGTCATGAAAATGAAAGACATTCAAGGCTTGAGCCAAGAAGAGTTGTTGAACCAACTGTCTTCTTACAAGAAAGATTTGGCCGATATGCAGCGCAAGCACCGTATCAGCCCTATGGATAACCCTATGGTGATCCAGTCCACTCGCAAGATTGTGGCACGTTTGTCCACAGAAGTCACTAACCGTCAAGGTAAATAATAGAGGTCGATGGAAAATCAACGCAACCTCCGCAAAGAGCGAATTGGTGTAGTCACCAGTTCGGCTATGGACAAAACGGTCACCGTTAGTGTCGCTCGTCGCGTGAAGCACGCCAAGTATGGCAAGTTTATCACCTTCTCTAAGAAGTTTCACGCGCACGATGAGACCAACGATTGCAACAACGGCGATACCGTTCGCATCATGGAAACCCGTCCCTTGAGCAAAACCAAGGTTTGGCGCGTGGTCGAAATCATTGAAAGAGCTAAGTAATCATGTTACAGACAGAATCACGTCTCCGCGTTGCGGACAATACCGGTGCCAAAGAAGTTTTGGTGATCCGTGTCTTGGGAGGTACTCGCCGTCGTTACGCCTCTGTAGGCGATAAGATTGTGGTGACCATTAAGGATGCAACTCCTGCTGGTAACGCTAAAAAAGGCACGGTCTCTAAGGCTGTGGTGGTGCGTACCAAGAAGGAAGTTCGTCGCCCTGATGGCTCGTACATCCGTTTTGACGATAACGCTTGTGTGTTGTTGAACGCCAACGGTGAAATGCGCGGTACGCGCGTTTTCGGTCCCGTTGCGCGTGAGCTCCGCGACAAGCAGTACATGAAGATTGTTTCCTTGGCACCTGAAGTGCTTTAAGAATCAGAATACAATGGCAAAGTTTCACATTAAGACAGGAGATATGGTGATGGTCATCGCCGGTCGCGACAAGGGCAAACCCGGTCGTGTGATCCGCATGATCCCCAAGCAGCAGCGTGCTGTTGTTGAGGGCATCAACATGATCACCAAGCATCTCAAGCCTTCCGCGAGCAATCCCCAAGGGGGCATTGAGTCCATGGAAGCCCCCGTTCACGTGTCTAACCTTATGGTGATGGATGCTGCGGGTACTCCTACTCGTACGCGCATCGAGCGCAACGACAAAGGGCAATCGGTTCGCGTTTCTGTTAAATCTGGCAAACCCCTCACGAAGTAATGGAACCCAAACTGAAGACTGATTTTCACAGCAAAGTTGTTCCTGCTTTGAAGGAGCAATTTGCGTACACGAACGACCTGCAGGTTCCACGCCTCCAGAAAATCGTTTTGAGCCAAGGTATTGGTGCGGCTGTTGCCGACAAGAAATTGGTAGACAACGCGGTAGAGGAGATGAGCATCATCGCCGGTCAGCGCGCTGTACCTACCAAGTCTAAGAAAGATATCTCAAACTTCAAGTTGCGTAAGGGCATGCCCGTAGGCGCTCGTGTTACCCTCCGCGGTGAGCGCATGTACGATTTCTTGGAGCGTTTGTTGGTGTCTGCACTTCCACGTATCCGCGATTTCCAGGGCGTGAAAGAAGGATTTGATGGCCGTGGTAACTACACCATGGGTATCACCGAGCAGCTCATCTTCCCTGAGATCGAAATCGATAAAGTAAACCGCATCGCCGGTATGGACATCACGTTTGTGACTAGCGCCAATACCGACAAGGAGTGTAAGGCACTTCTCGCCGAATTCGGAATGCCCTTCAAAAAGTAAGAGACATGGCAAAAGAATCAATGAAAGCGCGTGAGCGCAAACGCGAAGCTCTGGTAGCCAAGTACGCTGCAAAGCGCGAGGCTTTGAAAGAAGCTGGTGACTACGAAGGCCTCCAGAAGTTGCCCAAAAACGCATCTCCTGTTCGCTTGCACAACCGTTGCAAATTGACCGGTCGTCCCCGTGGCTACATGCGTCAGTTCGGCATCTCTCGTGTAACGTTCCGCGAAATGGCTTTGAATGGAATGATTCCAGGCGTTAAGAAGAGCAGCTGGTAACCTACTGAATTGTAAAGAACATGTATACCGATCCCATCGCAGATTTCTTGACTCGTATCCGCAACGGCGCTAAAGCTGGTCACGCGGTCGTCGAGGTTCCTTCTAGCAACATGAAGGTTGAAATCGCTCGTCTTTTGCAAGAGCAAGGCTACATCGCTAGCTACAAGGTTGACCAGGACGGCCCACAAGGCACGTTGAAGGTGGCTTTGAAGTACGAAAAATCATCCAAGCGCCCCGTTATCCGCGGTATCGATCGTGCCTCACGTCCCGGTTTGCGCAATTATAAATCAGCAACTACGCTGCCCCGTGTTAAGAACGGTTTGGGCGTCGCTTTCGTCAGCACCTCTCAAGGTATGATGACGGACAAAGACGCACGCGCCAAGAACATTGGTGGTGAAGTAATCTGCTACGTATACTAAACAGACAGACATGTCACGTATTGGTAAATCCCCCATCACAATTCCCGCCGGTGTCACTGTCACCGTGGAGAATAATGTGGTTACCGTAAAAGGCTCTAAGGGAACCCTTTCACAAGTGGTTAACGCAGAGATCGGTGTAACCATCGAGGAGAATGTATTGACGGTTACGCGTCCTTCTGATTCCAAATCACACCGCGCAGCTCACGGTTTGTACCGTGCGTTGATCAACAACATGGTGGTTGGCGTTTCTGAAGGCTTCACCAAGCGTTTGGAGCTGGTGGGCGTTGGTTTCCGTGCAAGCCACTCAGGTCAAGTTTTGGACTTGTCTTTGGGCTTCTCGCACAACGTAATGTTCCAGTTGCCCTCTGAGGTTACGGTGAACACCATCAGTGAAAAAGGTAAAAACCCCATTATCGAATTGACGTCTCACGACAAGCAATTGGTGGGAATGATCGCTTCTAAAATCCGTGCTATGCGCAAGCCTGAGCCTTACAAAGGTAAAGGTGTTCGCTACGTGGGTGAGATCGTTCGCAAGAAAGCTGGTAAAGCAGGCGGTAAAAAGTAAGGAAGTATGGCAACGAAAAATATCACTCGTAGAGACCGTATCCACTTGCGCATCCGCAAGGTTGTTCAAGGCACTGCAGCTTGCCCTCGTTTGGCAGTTTTCCGCAGCAGCAAGGAGATCTATGCTCAATTGATCAACGATGAAACTGGTACCACTTTGGCGACTGCTTCATCCTTGGTGAAGAAGGGCGAAGGTTTGACCGGTAACAAAACCGAGAAGGCCGCTCAAGTAGGAAAGAAAATTGCAGAAATCGCCCTGGCAAAGGGCATCGATACTGTAGCATTTGACCGCGGTGGTTTCTTGTACCACGGACGTGTTAAGGCTTTGGCTGAAGGTGCTCGCGAAGGCGGACTGAAATTCTAATTAGAGATGAAAGAGATTACCGCAAAGAAAGTTAAGCCCAGTGGCTTGGAGTTGGTGGATCGCCTCGTAGGCGTCCAGCGCGTAACCAAAGTGACCAAAGGTGGTCGTGCGTTCGGTTTTACCGCCATTGTAGTGGTGGGTGACGAGCATGGCATCGGTGGCTACGGCTTGGGCAAGAGCAAGGAAGTTTCTGAAGCTGTTACCAAGGGTATCGAAGATGCGAAGAAGAACTTGTACCGTTTCCCTGTCGTGAAGGGCACTATCCCTCACGAGCAGGAAGGCAAGTTCGGTGGCGCTCGTGTATTCTTGCGTCCTGCCTCTTCAGGTACGGGTGTTATCGCAGGTGGTGCTATGCGTCACGTGTTGGAGAGCGTGGGTGTCCACGACGTTTTGGCGAAGTCAAAAGGCTCTTCAAACCCCCACAACTTGGTAAAGGCGACGTTCATGGCTTTGCACCAGATGCGCGACGCCAAGCAAGTGGCACGTACCCGTGGCATTGAAGTTTCTAAAGTGTTTAACGGCTGATATATCGATCATGGCACGTATTAAAATTACCCAAGTTCGCAGCGTCATCAACCGCCCTCCCAACCAGCGCGCCACTATGGTTGCTTTGGGTTTGCGCAAGATGAATCAAAGTGTTGAACACGAGAATACCCCCGCAATCGCTGGTATGGTTCGCACTGTGAGCCACCTCGTGAATGTTGAAGAAGTTAAATAACGCATAGATATGTCACTTCATAATATCAAGCCCGCAGCGGGTTCTACGTTCACCAAGAAGCGCCTTGGTCGCGGTGAGGGTAGTGGTTCAGCTGGTACCGCAGGTCGCGGTCACAAGGGTGCTAAGTCACGCTCTGGCTACAGCAAGAAGATTGGTTTTGAAGGGGGTCAAATGCCCCTTCAGCGCCGCGTTCCCAAGTTTGGTTTTAAGAACCCAAACCGTGTGGAATTCCGCGCAATCAATTTGGACGTTCTCCAGCTCTTGGCTGAAGAAAAGAAGCTCAAGGAAATCAATTTGGAAACCCTCATGCAGAACGGTTTGGCCGGTAGGCATGATTTGGTAAAAGTTTTGGGTCGTGGTACCCTGACGGCTGCCTTGAAGGTTTCTGCACACAAATTCAGTGCCTCTGCTACGGCCGCTATCGAAGCAGCTGGCGGTTCTGTTGAAACTCTGTAAGCGAAGACCATGAATCGTTTTATCCAAACTCTTAAGAACATCTGGGCCATCGGCGAGTTGCGCGAGAAATTGCTCGTGACCGCAGGTTTGCTCTTGGTGTACCGTTTGGGTTCGAATGTGGTCCTTCCTGGTATTGATCCTAGCTCACTCGGTCAACTCCAGAACCAAGCCTCTGAAGGTTTGGTGGGACTGATCAACGCCTTCTCAGGTGGTGCATTTGCCAATGCGTCTGTCTTGGCTTTGGGTATCATGCCGTACATCTCCGCGTCTATCGTCATCCAATTGGCTGGCCTAGCAGTTCCTAGCATTCAAAAAATGCAAAAGGAAGGAGAATCAGGACGTCGCAAACTGAACCAAATCACTCGCTACTTGACCATCTTGATTGTAGCTGCCCAAGCACCTGGTTACATTACCAACTTGCTCATGCAAGGGGTGACGGTAACCTTGCCCATGGGAACCTTCTGGTTCGCTGCTTGGACGGTCATCATTGCTGGAACCATCTTCGCGATGTGGCTCGGTGAGCGCATCACAGAGAAGGGTATCGGCAACGGTATCTCCTTGTTGATCATGATTGGTATCGTAGCAACTTTGCCACAGGCATTTTTCCAGGAATTGGTCACTCAATTGAGCCCCGCTGGCGGTGGCTGGATTAAGTTCCTCTTGGAGATGGTCGCTATTTACCTAGTGTTCTTGTTCGCTATTGCCATTACGCAAGCGGTACGTCAAATTCCTTTGGAGTACGCTAAGCGTGTAGCAGGTGGCAGCAACAAAACAATCGGTCGCAGCTATTTGCCCATCCGTGTAAACGCTTCAGGCGTTATGCCCATCATCTTTGCACAGGCACTGATGTTTATCCCCTTGACCGTGGTGCAATACACCGGTATGGAGGGAGCGAGTGCTACCTGGATGGTGGACGTGTTTGGCAACATCCAGGGCTTCTGGTACAACTTTGTATTTGCTGTTTTGATTTTGGTGTTCACGTACTTCTATACGGCGATCCAAATCAATACGACCCAAATTGCCGATGACCTCAAGCGCAACGGCGGTTTCATCCCCGGCATTAAGCCAGGTGAGGCTACGGGCAACTACATTGACGATGTTTTGGCGAAGATTACGCTCCCTGGAGCTATTCTGTTGGCTTTGATTGCCATTCTTCCTTCCTTGGCTATGACCGCTGGAATGAACATGCAATGGGCCCAGTTCTACGGCGGAACGTCCCTGCTCATCATCGTAGGTGTTGTTTTGGACACCTTGATGCAGGTAGAAAGCTATTTGTTGAACAGCCACTACGACGGTCTCATGGACGGCGGTCGTTTGTCTGGCCGAACTAATGCCTTCTAATATGGCAAAACAAGGAGGAATCACCCAAGACGGTACCATCACCGAAAACCTCTCTAACGCGATGTTTCGTGTAGAGTTGGAAAACGGCCACGTGGTTACCGCACACATTTCAGGCAAGATGCGCATGCACTACATCAAGCTTCTTCCTGGAGATCGTGTGAAATTGGAACTGAGCCCTTACGATTTGTCCAAGGCACGTATTACCTACCGTTATTAAAAGATTTGTTTAGAAACACACCATGAAAGTTCGAGCATCACTTAAAAAGCGTAGCGCTGATTGCAAGATTGTCCGTCGTAAGGGCCGCTTGTACATCATCAACAAGAAGAATCCCAAGTTGAAGCAACGACAAGGTTAAACCCATTTAGAAAGAAGAAATGGCGAGAATTGCTGGCATAGACCTCCCGAAAAACAAGCGTGGAGAAATTGGTCTGACCTATATCTACGGAATTGGTCGTTCCCGTTCGCGTGAAATCCTCACGGCAGCTGGGGTTGATTTTAACATCAAAGTTCAAGATTGGACGGATGATCAACTTCAGGAAATCCGTAACTGGATCACCGACAATGTAAAAGTGGAAGGTGAACTCCGTTCCGAAACACAAATGAACATCAAGCGATTGATGGACATTGGATGCCAACGTGGTATCCGTCACCGTCTGGGTCTGCCCCTCCGTGGTCAGCGCACCAAGAACAACTCGCGTACTCGTAAGGGTAAGCGTAAGACGGTTGCAAACAAGAAGAAGGCAACGAAATAATCCATAACTGATGGCTAAGTCTACCAAGTCTACCAAGACGACGAAAAAGCGCAAGGTTAAAGTGGAAGCCGTGGGTGAAGCTCACGTAACTTCTACCTTCAACAACATCATCATCGCTTTGACCAACACGCAAGGTCAAGTAATCTCCTGGTCTTCTGCCGGTAAAATGGGCTTCCGTGGTTCTAAAAAGAACACGCCCTACGCTGCTCAGATGGCTGCTGAAAATGCTGCTGGAGTTGCCGTTGAAGCCGGCCTGCGCAAGGTAAAGGTCTACGTAAAAGGACCCGGTAATGGTCGTGAAAGCGCCATCCGCAGTTTGAACAACAGCGGTATTGAAGTGACGGAAATCGTGGATATCACGCCCATCCCTCACAATGGTTGCCGTCCCCCTAAGCGCCGTCGCGTATAATTTTTAACTGAGAGAAAGAAATGGCACGTTATAGAGGTCCCCTTACTAAGATTGCCCGCCGATTTGGTGAACCCATTTTTGGTCCTGATCGCGCGTTGGAGAAGCGCAACTACCCTCCCGGGCAGCACGGCTTCCAACGCAAGCGCGGCAAGAAGTCCGAATATTCTATTCAGTTGGCTGAAAAGCAAAAAGCAAAGTACACCTACGGCATTTTGGAGCGTCAGTTCCGCATCTTGTTTGACCGTGCTTCACGCTCTAAGGGCGTAACCGGTGAGGTGTTGCTTCAGTTGTGCGAAAGCCGTTTGGACAACGTTGTATACCGTTTGGGCGTAGCTCCCACGCGTCGTGCAGCGCGTCAATTGGTGGGACACCGCCACATCACTGTGAATGGAGATGTTTGTAACATTCCCTCTATGCAAGTGAAGCCTGGTGATGTTATCTCCGTTCGCGAAAAGTCTAAGACCCTTGAAGTGATCACCGCTTCATTGACCGGTTCATCCACCAACCAATACGGATGGGTGACCTGGAACGACGCCACGATGTCAGGTACGTTTGATAGCGTTCCTTCACGTGACATGATCCCTGAGAACATTAAGGAGCAATTGATTGTCGAACTCTACTCCAAATAAGCCATGGCTATTCTTCAATTCCAAAAGCCTGAAAAGGTTATTGTCAACGCAACGACTGATACACACGGACAGTTTGAATTCCGTCCGTTGGAGCCAGGATATGGCTTGACTGTAGGAAATGCCCTGCGCCGTGTTCTTCTGAACTCTCTGGAAGGTTTCGCTTTTACCTCCGTTCGCATCTCTGGTGTTGAGCATGAGTTCTCTACCATCAAAGGAGTAGTCGAAGACGTTACGGAAATCGTTTTGAACCTCAAGCAAGTTCGCTTGAAGCGCCAGATCGACTCAGCCGATGCTGAAGTTGTTAAGGTGAGCTTCACGGGGAAGGATCAATTGACTGCTGGCGACTTGGGTTCGTTCATGGCCAATTTCCAGGTATTGAATCCTGATATGGTTTTGTGCCACCTCGATGCTTCTGTGAAGCTTGAGATGGAGTTGACCATCGAAAAGGGCCGCGGCTATGTTCCCGCAGAGGAGAACAAGAAGGCGGATGCTGCTTTGGGTACCATTGCTTTGGACGCCATCTACACGCCTATCAAGAACGTCAACTACAGCATCGAGAACTTCCGCGTTGAGCAGAAGACCGACTTTGAAAAGTTGATCATGGAAATCCACACGGACGGCAGTGTTGTTCCTCAGGACGCGTTGACCGATGCCGCTCAGATTTTGATTCAACACTTCTTGTTGTTTACCGATGAGCGCATGATTCCCGATGCGGAGCCCGTTCAGGAAGTAGAGAGCTATGACGAAGAGGTTATGGAAATGCGCAAATTGTTGCTCAAGCCTTTGACCGAACTTGAACTCAGCGTCCGCGCCTTGAATTGCTTGAAGGCGGCAGAAGTTGAGACGGTAGCCGACTTGGTTTCCTACACGAAAGCGGATTTGATGAAGTTCCGCAACTTCGGTAAGAAGTCATTGACGGAGTTGGAAGATTTGGTTGCACACTTGGGCCTTTCTTTCGGCATGGATACCACCAAATACAAACTGGATAAGGAATAATTTGCAATGAGACACGGCAAAAAATTTAATCACTTGGGCCGCACGGCTTCACACCGCAAAGCGATGTTGAGCAACATGGCTGCCTCTTTGATTACCCATAAGCGCATCAACACTACGGTGGCGAAGGCGAAAGAATTGAAAAAGTACGTTGAGCCTTTGGTAACGCGTTCTAAAGTAGATAGCACGCACAACCGTCGTATGGTATTCAGCTACCTCCAGAACAAGGAGGCCGTTACGGAGCTTTTCCGTGAAGTGGCGGTGAAAGTGGGCGATCGTCCCGGTGGCTACACGCGCATCATCAAGACGGGCAACCGTTTGGGTGACAATGCGGAGATGTGCATGATCGAGTTGGTAGATTTCAACGATATCTACGGCAACGAGAAGAAGGAAGCGAAAAAGTCTACGCGTCGTAGCAAGAAAGCTACGGTAGCAGCTGAAGCTCCTGCTGCGGCACCCGCAGAAGTAGTAGCTGAAGAAGCGGCTGATAGCGCAGACGCAGCTCCTGCTGAAACCAACGAAAACGAGGCAGAATAAACGAGGATACCCGTGAATTCTCTTCTAACTTGCAAAGGATAAGGGTTCGCTCTTATCCTTTTTTTATGCCTTAACCTAAATACCTGTATATGAGTACTAAAGCATTTGTTCTCCTCCAAGATGGCACCCTTTTTTACGGTCGTTCGACGGGCCTTGATGGCACCGCAACGGGAGAGATTTGCTTTAATACAGGCATGACGGGCTACCAGGAGATCTTCACGGATCCTAGTTACCGGGGCCAATTGATGGTCACCGCTACCGCGCATATCGGCAACTATGGGGTAACGGACGAAGAGTCGGAGAACCCAAACGTGCAGATCGCAGGCTTAATTGTGCGCAATTTCTCGGCCATTCAGACCCGTCCACGTGCGAACGGAAAAACCTTAGCAGACTTTTTCCGCGAACAGAACATTGTGGCCATTGCAGATGTGGATACGCGTGCACTGGTACGCCACATTCGAGACCACGGTGCTCAGAATGCTATTATCAGTACGGAATTTGATCGCCTAGAGGAATTGAAGGCGGAATTGGGAGCTACTCCTTCTATGGAAGGTTTAGAGCTTTGCTCTGTGGTCAGCACTGAAACGCCCTACACCTATGGGGCGGACGATGCGACCCTCCATGTGGCCGCATTGGATTTGGGCATCAAAAAGAACATACTTCGCTGCTTGGCCAACGCAGGTTGCAAAGTCACGGTATATCCCTACAATACACCGTTTGAGACTTTGGAGGCTTCCGGAGCAGATGGCTACTTTTTATCCAATGGCCCCGGGGACCCCGCGGCATCGCCCGCCGTCATCGAAGTGGCTAAGGCCATGATTGCTTCGGGCAAGCCTACGTTTGGCATTTGCCTGGGGCACCAAATGATTGCTTTGGCCTCTGGCATGAAGACCTACAAGATGTACAATGGGCACCGTGGAATCAACCACCCTGTTAAGAACCTGCAGACAGGAAAGGGAGAAATCACATCCCAAAACCACGGCTTTGCCGTAGCCATGGAGGACGTTGAAAAGCATCCATCGGTGGAATTGACACATGTGCATTTGAACGATGGAACCGTAGCAGGCATTCGCCGAACGGACGCTCCCGTATTCAGTGTGCAGTACCACCCTGAGGCCTCGCCAGGCCCCCATGATTCACGCTACTTATTCGACGATTTTGTCGCCCTTATGAACGCTTAATTCAAAAAGAAACCATGCCCATTATCACCTCCATTCATGCGCGTCAGATTTTGGATTCGCGCGGAAACCCAACCGTTGAAGCTGAAGTATACTGTGAAGACGGTTCTTTTGGCCGCGCCGCCGTTCCTTCGGGTGCCTCTACCGGTGCACACGAAGCGGTTGAATTGCGCGACGGCGATGCCAACGTGTACCTCGGCAAAGGCGTATTAAATGCTGTTGAGAACGTAAATACCACGATTGCGGAGGCCGTTGTGGGTCTTGAAGTTACCGACCAGGCGGAAGTGGACGCGGCTATGCTTGAGGCAGATGGCACGCCCAACAAAGCCAACTTGGGTGCAAACGCCATCTTGGCGGTGAGCTTGGCTACGGCACGTGCGGCGGCCCAAGCTACGAGCTTGCCCCTCTTTCAATACGTCGGAGGTGTAACGGCGCGCACGTTGCCCGTTCCCATGATGAACATCCTGAACGGTGGCGAACACGCGGACAATTCCATCGACTTCCAGGAGTTCATGGTCATGCCTGTTGGAGCATCGAGCTTCAGCGAGTCGCTCCGAATGGGTACCGAAATCTTCCACCACCTCAAGTCCGTATTGAAGAGCAAAGGCTACAGCACCAACGTTGGGGACGAGGGCGGTTTTGCCCCCAATATCCAAAGCAACGAGGAGGCTATCGAAATTGTACTCAAGTCTATCGAAAAGGCAGGCTACAAGCCCGGTGAAGAGGTTTTCATCGCCATGGATGCGGCCATGACTGAATTGTACGACGAGAAAACCGGTTTGTACACCTTCCACAAGAGCTCTGGCAAGCAAATGACCACGGATGAGTTGGTCAGCTACTGGACGGATTGGACCAAGAAATACCCCATCATCTCCATCGAGGACGGTTTGGCTGAAGACGATTGGGCAGGTTGGGCAGCCTTGAACAAGGCGATCGGCCACAGCACGCAATTGGTGGGCGACGATTTGTTTGTGACCAACGTGTCTCGCGTGGAGCGCGGCATCAAGGAAGGTTCGGCCAATTCGGTATTGGTGAAGGTGAACCAAATTGGTTCTTTGACCGAGACCGTGACCACGGTGCAAAAAGCGCAGCGCAACGGCATGACGTGCATCATGAGCCACCGTTCGGGCGAGACGGAAGATTCAACGATTGCGGATTTGGCGGTCGCCTTGAACACGGGGCAGATCAAGACGGGCTCGGCTTCGCGTTCGGACCGTATGGCCAAATACAACCAACTGCTCCGCATCGAAGAGATGCTAGGAGACACTGCTGTTTTCAACGGCAAGAATTTCAAATAAACACCCCTGATGGACCGTATCAAAGAGCATTTTGCTACCAAAATCCCAACCGCTCAAGCCGATGTGAAAGCCTTTTTGGCCGAACATGGTGAAAAGACGATTGGGGAAATTAAAGTCAGTCAGATCTACCAAGGCATGCGCGGTATGCAGGCCTTGATCTGCGAAACGAGCAAGCTGGATCCCGAGGAAGGTATTCGCTTCCGTGGGTATAGCATCCCCGAATTGCAGAAGCTTCTTCCTGCATACCCTGGCGCTTCTGAGCCGCTTCCCGAAGGTTTGTTCTACCTCATATTGATGAATGAACTGCCTACGGACGATGACGTTCGCCGCGTGAGCAACAACTGGGCGCGTCGTGCCATCGTGCCACCGCACGTGTTTAAGGCTATTGATGCCTTGCCGAGTCACACCCACCCCATGACGCAGTTTGTGGTGGGCATCATGGCGTTGCGTACGGAAAGTGAGTTTGCCAAGGCCTACGCGGCAGGCGTACACAAGTCGGAGTACTGGGAAACCACGTACGAGGATGCGATGAATCTGATTGCGCGCTTGCCCCGTGTGGCTGCGTACATCTACCGCCGTGCCTACAAGAATGGCGAGCACATTGAGCCCGATACTAAATTGGATTGGGCGGGCAATTTTGCGCACATGCTGGGCTACGACAATGAGGAGTTCCGCGAATTGATGCGTTTGTACATGACCATTCACTCGGACCACGAGGGAGGCAATGTGTCGGCGCATACGGTGCACTTGGTGGGTTCCGCGTTATCGGATGCCTATCAGAGCTTTGCGGCCGGCATGAACGGCCTCGCGGGCCCTCTGCACGGCCTTGCCAACCAAGAGGTAATCAAGTGGACGCTCGAAATGATGGAGTCCATCGGCAGTGAACAGCCTACTAAGGAGCAGATCACGCAGTACTGCCACGATACGTTGAATGGCGGTAAGGTGATTCCTGGATTTGGACATGCGGTGTTGCGCAAGACGGACCCCCGCTACGAAGCACAGCGCGAGTTTGCCTTGAAGCACATGCCGGAAGACCCCTTGTTCCAGGTGATTAGCACGATTTACGAGGTAGTTCCTGGTATTTTGGAGGCGACAGGCAAGGTGAAGAACCCATGGCCAAACGTAGATGCGCATTCGGGTCAGTTGCTCATGCACTACGGCTTGGTGGAGTACGATTTCTACACGGTGCTGTTTGGCGTTTCACGCGCTATCGGAACGTTGACCAACTTGATTTGGGACCGTGCGTTGGCCATGCCATTGGAGCGCCCCGGATCAACCACGACAGAATTGCTGAAAAAGCGTTTCGAGAATGCGTAATTTTCCTGTGTAAATCAGGATTTTACCTTATTTTTGCAGTCCTTTTTGGAAAGCGTTTTTGCAGGCGCCCAAAAGGACTGCTTTTTTTTGACTCCTTCTGGTGGGCGCTGAAGCCTGCAAGACCATCAGAATACAAGTACTTAAGCGCATGGCCAAATCGACCAAGCCTGAAGTTCAAGCCGAAGAGCTTGAAACCCCAGAAACCCCTGTTGAAGTAACGGAAACTGTTGAAGCATCCACGGAGGAAGCCACGGAAGAAGTTGCCGCAGAAGAAGCTCCTGCAAAGGAGAAGAAAGCCCCTAAGAAAGCTGCCGTCAAGGAAGTAGAAGCGTCTGAAGACGAAGAGGGCGACGAAGAAGAATTGGTTTTGGAAGCTGACGAAGAGGAGACCCCATTTGACTGGGATGCCTACGAAGCAGGTTCTAAAGAAAAATCAGAAGCCACCTTGGCGATGGAGAAGATGTACGAGGACACCCTCGTTACCTCTGTCGAGCACCAAGTGGTCAGCGGTAAGGTGATCAGCCTTTCAGACCGCGATGTAATCATTGACATCGGTTCTAAGTCGGAAGGTGTTGTTTCCCTGAACGAATTCCGCTACAATCCTGACTTGAAGGCAGGCGATACCGTTGAGGTATTGGTAGACAAGCAAGAAGACAAGTTGGGCCAGTTGGTGCTTTCGCACCGCAAGGCACGCTCCATCAAAGCATGGGACCGCGTAAACGAGGCCTTCGACGCAGAAGAAATCGTACAAGGTTACGTGAAGTGCCGCACGAAGGGTGGTATGATCGTAGACGTATTCGGTTTGGAAGCCTTCTTGCCCGGATCTCAAATTGACGTGAAGCCCATCCGCGACTACGATATCTACGTAGACAAGACGATGGAATTCAAGATTGTTAAGATCAACCACGAGTTCAAGAACGTTGTTGTTTCGCACAAGGCGCTTATCGAAGCGGATTTGGAAGAACAAAAGCGCAAGATCATTGGCCAATTGGAAAAAGGTCAAGTTTTGGAAGGCGTGGTCAAGAACATCACCAGCTACGGTGTCTTCATCGACCTGGGTGGCGTCGACGGTTTGGTGCACATCACCGACTTGTCTTGGAGCCGCATCAACCATCCTTCTGAAGTGGTTGAGCTCGATCAGAAGATCAACGTGGTTATCCTTGACTTTGATGAGGCTAAGACCCGCATCCAGTTGGGCTTGAAGCAATTGTTCCCTCACCCATGGGATGCGTTGGATGCCAACTTGGCGGCCGGCGACAAGATCAAGGGCAAGGTGGTTGTTTTGGCCGACTACGGTGCTTTCGTAGAAGTAGCTCCTGGCGTGGAAGGTTTGATTCACGTATCCGAAATGAGCTGGGGTTCACACCTCCGTTCTGCCAACGATTTCTTCAAGGCAGGCGACGAAGTGGAAGCCGTTGTATTGAGCGTCGACCGCGAAGAGCGCAAGATGTCTTTGGGCGTGAAGCAATTGACCCCAGACCCCTGGTCAGAAATCACCAGCAAGTACCCTGTAGGTTCTACCCACAGCGGCAAGGTGCGCAACTTTACCAACTTCGGCGTGTTCTTGGAGTTGGAGGAGGGCATCGACGGATTGGTGCACATCTCTGACCTCTCTTGGACCAAGAAAGTCAAGCATCCTTCTGAGTTTACCTCTGTGGGCGCTGAATTGGACGTTCAAGTATTGGACATCGACGTAGAAAACCGCCGCTTGAGCCTTGGCCACAAGCAGGTGTCTGAGAATCCTTGGGACAACTACGAAGTAGTGTTCGGAGAAGGCAGCACCCATGAAGGTGAGGTGAAGTCTGCCGCAGACAAAGGCTTCAACGTATGGTTTGCCGACCAAGAGTTGGAGGCCTACTGCCCTGCACGTCATGCTTCTAAAGAAGACGGTTCATCCATCGCTGTGGGCGAGAAGTTGGGCTTTGTCGTGATTGAATTCAACCGCGATAACCGCCGCATCCTCGTTTCACACACCCAAACCTTCAAGCAAGTAGCCGACAGCAATGAAGGCGGCAAGAAGAGCAAGGGTGGCAACAAAGGCGGTTCTTCTGCCGTGAGCGCTGTGAACAATGCCGTTGAAAAGACCACCTTGGGTGATCTGGACAGCTTGGCTCGTTTGAAAGAAGAAATGGAGAACAACGAGTAATCCATTCCCTTTATATCCTGAAAGGGCTGCCCGCAAGGGTGGCCCTTTTTTTATCTTCATACCATGATATCGGTTAAACACTTGGCTCAGGCCCTCGAGGACTGGGCCCCTTTGGCCTTCCAGGCGGACTACGACAATTCCGGGCTCTTAGTGGGCGATCCCTCTCAGGACGTCACGGGCGTACTTGTGTCCTTGGATGTCACGGAAGAGGTCATTCTCGAGGCGGTGGAGAAGGGCTGCAATGTGGTTCTCACGCACCACCCCATTATTTTCAAAGGGCTCAAGCGCCTAACAGGCCGAACAGAGGTCGAACGCTGCGTCATGCTGGCCCTGCGGCACCACGTGGCCTTGTATGCCGCACATACCAACTTGGACAGCATTGAGGGGGGCGTAAGCCATGCCTTAGCCGAGCGTCTTGGGCTGTCGGGACTGCGAATCATGGAACCGCGCAGTTCGAGCTTGTTTGAGCTCACCGTCTTTACCCCGGAAGCGCAAGCGGCCGAAGTGGCCGAAGGGCTCTTCGCCGCGGGGGCGGGTGAGATGGGGACCTACGACGAATGCCATTTCGTGGTCGCCGGAACGGGCACCTTCCGTCCCTTGGAGGGCGCTCATCCGCACACGGGCAAGGTAGGCGCGCGCAGTGTCGTGAACGAATTCCGTCAGAGCTTCCTGGTGCCTGCGGAGGCGCGCGCGGCGGTACAAGCGGCCTTGGTAGCCTGCCATCCCTACGAGGTGGTCGCGCATTCCTGGGTGGCGGTGGAGAATTCACGGTCGGATGTCGGCTATGGCGTAGTCGGTGAACTCGCTCAGCCCATGGCCTGGAACGATTTTGTCCAGCATGTCAAGACGACGCTCGGGCTGGCGGCCCTGCGCCACAGCCCCGTTTGCCGGGACCAGGTTCAACGGGTCGCTCTCTGTGGGGGAGCTGGGGTGGATTTGCTGCCTTTGGCCATCGCCCAAAAAGCCGATGTCTACCTCACTGCCGACATCACCTACCACCGCTATTTTGAGGCCAAAAATGCCTTGGTTATGATGGATGTGGGGCATTGGGAAAGTGAGCAGTTCACGATTGAACTTTTAGCCGATTACATTCGGAGGAAATTCCCTAATTTTGCCGTCCTTACGACAACGTCGGTTACCAACCCCATGATCACAATTTGATATGGCAAAAAAGACCACTCAAGCGGCTACGGCCACGGTAGAAGATAAACTACGCGCTTTGTACAACTTGCAAATCGTGGATCGTCGTATTGACGAGATCCGCAACTTGCGCGGTGAATTGCCTTTGGAGGTGCAGGACCTGGAAGATGAAATTGCAGGTTTGGAGACCCGTTTGGCTCGTATTGAAGAAGAAGTAAACTCGGCAAAAACGGAGATCAAAGGCCACAAGCAATTGATCAAAGGCTGCCAAGAGAAAATCAGCAAGTACGAAGAGCAGCAGAAGAACGTGCGCAACAACCGCGAGTTCGATGCAATTGCGAAAGAAATTGAGTACCAAGAATTGGAAATCCAATTGGCGGAAAAGCACATCCGTGAATTTGAGGCTACGGTGGAAAACCGCGGTGCTGTTTTGACGGGTGTTCAAGAAAAATTGACGGAGCGCAAAGGCCACTTGGAATTCAAGAAGGGCGAATTGGACTCTATCATTAAAGAAACAGAGAAAGAAGAAGCGGTATTGCTCGAGCGTTCTGCTGCTTTGTCGGAGAACTTGGGCGACGATCGCTTGCTTTCCGCCTACAACCGCATCCGCGGGAAGGTGAACAATGGTTTGGCCATCGTGAGCATTGAGCGCGGTGCTGCTTCAGGTTCTTACTTTACAATACCTCCCCAACGCCAGATGGAAATTGCCCAGCGCAAGAAGATCATGGTAGACGAGCACTCCGGTCGTATCCTCGTTGATCCCGCCTTGGCTCGTGAAGAGGAAGAGAAGATGGCTGCTGAGCTGGCTGCTTTGGCGTAAGCTACTTTCCTTGAAAATCGAAAGCCGCCTCGAAAGGGCGGCTTTTTTTATGCGCTGCTGCTGATGCGCTTCTGCTGATGCGCTGCGGATCGGGTTCAAAAGGGACGGTGGGGTTGTCGTGGAACCCCGGTCATGAATGCGCAGTAAGCTTTAAAGGTCCTTGCGGCAGACGTAGAGGGGCTCGTCGGAGGGCAAACGGTAGCGCTCCACTTCAGCCTGAGGAAGCGTTTTGTAGAGCTCCACTTTTTCGACCGTGAATCCGGCCGCCGCCAGGCGATCGGGGTAGTCCTCGCCGTAGAGGCGCACGTGATCGTACTGGAGGAAGCGGCGTTCGCGTTCGGCCGGGTCCGTAATGCTGGGGTCCTCATCGGTTACTTGGATGCCGGGAACCCAGGGCACTTGGAAGATGCCCCATCCGCCGGGCTTCATGACACGGTAGAGTTCACGCAGGCATTGCACGTCGTCGGTCACATGCTCCAGCACGTGGTTGCAGAAGATGACGTCAAAGCGGTTGTCCTCCAAGGGGATTTGGTGCAAGTCAAAGTGCATATCGGCCAAAGGAGACTCGATGTCTGCGGTCAAGACTTGGAGATTGGGTTGCGCTTTGAAACGCTGGTGAAAACACTGTTCCGGAGCGATGTGCAGCACGGTTAGGGGCGCGCTGAAGAATTCGGTGTACCGTTGCAGGTAGAGGTAGAGGAGGCGGTGGCGCTCCAGAGAGTTGGTTCCCGGACTCAAGGCATTTTCGCGCAGGCGTCCCCCGTAGCCGTAAGGGAGGAATTTGCGGTAACTCCGGCCGTCAATGGGGTCGGTGAATCGAGTGCCCGCATAAAGAACGGGTCCGAGGACCCGAACGAGGGCGCTCATTCGGATCAGCCAAGGGCGGGGAATGTATTTGAGGGCCCAGCGAATCATGCGAAGACAGGATCGTTCTTGGGCAGGCCCAAGGCTTCATAGATGTAGTCAAAGGTGCTCAAGACCACCGGACGGCCGTCGACCAAGGCCACGTCGTGCTCAAAGTGGGCTGAGGGCTTCTTGTCCCCGGTGATGATGGACCAGCCGTCGTTGAGTTGGCGAACGCGGTGGGTCCCCAGGTTGATCATGGGCTCAATGGCCAGGACCATGCCGTCCTGTAGGAGTTTGCCGCTGCCGCGCTTGCCGTAGTTCGGCACTTGGGGGTCTTCGTGCAGCTTTTTGCCGAGGCCATGTCCAACGAGCTCCCGAACGACGCCATAGCCGTGGCTTTCACAGTGGCGTTGGATGGCGTAGCCGATGTCTCCGACGCGGTTGCCGCGTTTCATGGCTTCAATGCCGATGTAGAGCGAAGCTTTGGTGACCTCCAGGAGTTGCTTCGTTTCAGGAGCCACTTCGCCCACCTCAAACGTGTACGCGTGGTCGCCGTAGTATTCGTCGTAGAGCACACCGCAGTCGATGGAGATAATGTCCCCGTCCTCTAAGGGGCGGTCGTTGGGGATGCCGTGGACGACCTGTTCGTTGATTGAGGTGCACAGGCTATTCGGGAAGCCGTACATGCCTAAAAAACCCGGGACGCCACCCATGTCGCGGATAAAGGCTTCGGCGAGCTGGTCCAAGCGCAAAGGGGTCACCCCCGGCTTGACCTCTGAGGCAAGCATGCCCAAGGTCTTGGAGACCATTTGGGCGCTGACGCGCATGCGCTCGATTTCTTCCGCGTTCTTCAGTACAATCATCCGAGTAAGCTTTTGCCCGTCATGGCTACAGGTTGTTCCAGGCCCATCCAGGCCAAAATCGTAGGTGCCACATCGCCCAGTACCCCGTCGGCCAGCGTAGCCGCTTGGTGGCCTTCAGGGCTTACCAAGTGGAAAGGTACAGGTTGCGTGGTGTGCGCCGTATGGGGGCTTCCGTCTGCATTCTTCATGCAGTCGGCGTTGCCGTGGTCGGCGAGGATGAAAAAGCTGTAGCCGTGCTCCAAGCCCTTTTCGACGATGGCGCGGGTGCACTGGTCCACGGTTTCCACCGCGATGATGGCGGCTTCCATGCTTCCGGTGTGCCCCACCATGTCGGGGTTGGCGAAGTTGAGGCAGATAAAATCGGCGGATTCGGCTTCCAATTCGGGCAGGATAGCGTCCCGAATATCAAACGCCGACATCTCCGGCTGCAAATCGTACGTGGCCACCTTGGGGGAGGGGCAGAGGAGGCGCTTTTCGCCCTCGTAGGGCTCCTCGCGGCCGCCGCTGAAGAAGAAGGTCACGTGGGGGTATTTCTCCGTCTCTGCAATGCGGATTTGGCGCTTGCCCGCGCGTTCCAAGACTTCGCCCATCGTATCGCTCAAGTTGTCCTTCTCAAAAATGACCTGAATGTTCTTGAACGTCTTATCGTAGTTGGTCAGCGTGTAGTAGTGCGTGCTCAAAGGGGCCATGCCGTGCTCGGGGAAGGCCTCTTGGCTGAGCACTTGGGTCAATTCGCGGCCGCGGTCCGTTCGGTAGTTGAAGAAGAGGATGACATCGCCATTTTCAATGCGGTCGTCTGTGAGAATGACGGGTTCCAAGAACTCATCCGTCACGCCTGCCGCGTAGGAGGCTATTACGGCGTCCGCGGCAGCACCTGTCCACGTCTGGCCCGTCCCGTGCACCAAGGCGTCGTAGGCTTTTTTCACGCGTTCCCAGCGCTTGTCGCGGTCCATGGCAAAGTAGCGTCCGGTGATGCTGCCAATTCGGCCTGTGGTTTGAGCCATGTGCGCCTCCACATCCGCTAGGAAGCCTGCTCCGCTTTGGGGATCGCAGTCCCGCCCGTCCGTAAAGGCGTGCAGAACCACGTTGTCAAGTCCGGCCTCGTGAAAGAGGCTGAGCAAGCCCTTGAGGTGGGCAATGTGGCTGTGAACGCCACCGTCGCTGACGAGGCCCAGCAAATGCAGCTTCTTGCCTTTGGCGGTAGCCAGGAGGTGGTTGAACACCTCGTTTTGA
>CAXRFY010000124.1:0-8754 GCA_964229925.1 Schleiferiaceae bacterium | reverse complement strand
GAGGCCCAGGTCGTCAGGGCGTCCGGGCGCAAGGCTTCCGCCCAGGCCAAAAGGGCTGTGCGGGAAAATTCTGGCGTAAACCAGGCATTTTTGGCGGACGTTCGGGCCAGGAGCTCGTCCTGGAGGGCCAGCGCGCGGAGTTCGGCACCGAGATTTTCAAGCGTTTGCAAACGGCTATCCATGAGGGGGACTGTATCTTTGTGCAAAAGTACAAACGCACTCATGGCTATCAGGATTACCGACGAATGCATCAATTGCGGGGCTTGCGAGCCCGAATGCCCCAACAACGCCATCTACGAAGGCGGAATGGAATGGCGTTTTGGCGACGGAACGGCCCTCGAAGGCTCCCTCGTTTCTACCTCCGGCATGGAGACCGAAGCAGGCAAAGCCCAAGAGCCTGTGAGCTTTGACTTTTACTACATCGTCACCGATAAATGCACGGAATGCAAAGGCTTCCACGACGAGCCTCAGTGCGCCGAAGTCTGCCCCGTAGACTGCTGTGTGCCCGACGAGGACCACGTGGAATCTGAGGAGTCGCTCCTCCAGAAAAAGGCCTTCTTGCACGCCGAATAACCCATGCCTAAAGCCCTCGCGGTTGCACTCTTACTCTCAGCTTGCTTACCTGCAGCTGCGCGGGGCTTTTTTTTCACTTCTGGCTTAATCCCCGAAGGCGCGCCGCGGCCTACCCCTGCTTCGCACCATGCGAATGTGGAATTCCGAACAGGGGCCTCTGCTAATTCCATAGCTCGGCCCTACCCTAGCGCGTCCAGCGAACCCGACAGCACCTGGTGGGCAGCTGCTCATGCCTGCACCTTCCGCGAAGACAGCTCGGCCGAATTGCGCCTAGCCGCAGGTCTGCGCATGGATTCGCTCTTGGCCTTTGCCTTGACGCAAGAGGGCGATCCTGTCAAAGCCTTGCCTACGCCGCCGCCGGGGGTGCTTCGCGTCGTCTCTACCGATCAAAAATTGGTCGCCTACAGCTTTGCGGTGCCGCAATCGGGCGGCAGCTACCGCTATTTTGGGATGGTCCATGCTCAGGTTGGGAAGGCGACTACCTTGACGCGCTTGACGGATACAGGGAGCCTCGATGCGCAGGTATCGGGCGACGACGGGGCGTGGCCGGGGGGCTTGATTTATGCCTTGGGCGAAAGCACCTACCGCCGCACCAGCCGCTACGTAGCCCTGATGTTCCGCCCCCATGCCCGTGAAGCGCAGCAAAAGTGGATCGAACCTTGGGTACTCGGCCGCCCTAGCGCAGTAGCCGCAGGCAGCACCGATCTACCTCGATTGCCCCTGTATTTTGGGGCGCGCATCTTTAGTGTCAAGGACTTCGCCGGGGAACATTTTACGAGCCCGCCTAAACGCCTTATTCTGCGCTATGCCCCAGAGGTGTCTGCTTCGCTTCGGTTTGGCAAAAACGGTGGAGAAATCCTTGTCGACGAAGTTGCCCCCATGCGCCACGGCCGGCCCGGAGATTTCAAAACCTACGGCCCCACCTTGGCGGTGGATCGCTTGTACATTGAGCGCGGCAAATGGGTCCTCGCACCTGTTGAAAACCCGTGAAAATCAAACGGAATTGATTCGGTACGCTCCGGGATAGGTGGTACCTTTGGGGAACGAATTTGAGTCATCTATTTGGACATCTTCTCCCATGAAAAAACACAACTTTTCTGCAGGCCCCTGCATCCTCGCACCTGAAGTGCTGCAAGGCGCCGCCGCCGCTGTCGAAAACTTCGCCGGCATGGATCTTTCCCTGATTGAAATAAGCCACCGCGACAAAAAGTTTGTGGCCGTCATGGACGAAGCCATCGCCTTGAGCAAAGAGCTCATGGGACTGGACGATTCGTACGAGGTGCTCTTCCTGCAAGGAGGTGCCAGCATGCAGTTTGCCATGGTGCCTTACAACCTGCTCAAGGAAGGCGGCAAAGCGGGCTACACGGTTACAGGCACGTGGGCCAAGAAAGCGGCGGCCGAAGCCAAGCACTTTGGCCACGTAGAGGTCTTGGGATCATCCGCCGATGCCAACTTCAACTACATCCCCAAGGGCTACACGGTGGGCAATGATTTGGACTACTTCCATTGCACCAGCAACAACACCATTTTTGGCACTCAGATGAAGGACTTCCCGGCAGCCAATGTGCCGCTGGTCTGCGACATGTCCTCCGATATTTTCAGCCGCCAGTTGGACTTCACGCAGTTTGACCTCATCTACGCGGGCGCTCAGAAGAATTTGGGCCCTGCAGGCGCCACCTTGGTCGCTGTGAAGAAGGATGTTTTGGGCAAAACGGGCCGAACGATCCCCAGCATGCTGGACTACCAGACTCATATCGACGGGGAATCCATGTTCAATACGCCCCCCGTATTCAGCGTGTACACCTCTTTGCTGACACTCCGCTGGATGAAGGCCCAAGGAGGACTGGCAGCGATGGAAAAACACAATGCTGAAAAGGCCGCGTTGCTCTACGCCGAAATTGACCGCAACGCCCTCTTCTACGGAACGGCAGCGACGGAAGACCGTTCGGACATGAATGCCTGTTTCTTGCTGCACGATGAAGCGCACAGCGAACAATTCAACACCTTGTGGAAAGAAGCCGGCATTGTCGGCATCAACGGCCACCGCTCTGTTGGCGGCTACCGCGCCTCTATGTACAACGCCCTCCCATTAGAAAGCGTTCAGGTCCTCGTAGACGTGATGCAGCACTTGGAAAAAACGATTTAATCTCAGAACCATGATCATTCTCGCCAACGACGGCATGGCCCAAGCGGGCATTGACGTACTCGAAGCCAACGGACACACCGTTCTTACCACCAAAGTGGCGCAAGAACAGCTTGCCAGCTTTATCAACGAGAAGAACGTAGAAGCCCTCCTCGTTCGCTCGGCCACTACAGCCCGCAAAGAGCTGATTGACGCCTGCCCTGGCCTGCGTCTCATCGGCCGCGGCGGTGTAGGCATGGACAACATTGACGTCGACTACGCCCGTTCGCAAGGCCGACACGTATTCAACACCCCTGCAGCAAGCTCAGAATCTGTAGCGGAACTCGTTTTTGCGCATTTGAGCGGTATGCTTCGCTTCCTTTACGACGCCAACCGTATGATGCCTTTGGAGGGTGAGACGCGCTTTAACGACCTCAAGAAGGCCTACGGTAAGGGCAGCGAGCTTCGTGGCAAAACCCTAGGCATTATCGGCTTTGGCCGCATTGGTCGCGCTGTGGCCAAAATGGGCTACGGTCTAGGTATGAAGATTTACGCGCACGACCCCCACGTCACGGACGCCAGCTTTGAAGTGACCTTTGCGGATGGCCAGTCTGTGAAGACCTCCGCCACCCTCGTGGACCTCCCCACCTTGCTGAAGGATTCCGACATGGTCTCCATCCACATCGGAGGCAAGGCTGAAGTCTTGGGTGCCGCTGAATTGGCCCAAATGAAAAAAGGCGCTTTCTTGGTGAATGCTGCTCGTGGCGGTGTCGTCAACGAAGTGGCCCTCCTCGACAGCCTAAACGACGGTCACCTCGCCGCAGCCGCTCTGGACGTATTTGTCAACGAGCCTACGCCCGCTATGCAAGTCTTGATGCATGAAAAGCTCTCCTTAAGCCCGCACATCGGCGCGGCCACTGAGGAAGCCCAAGACCGCATTGGTGTCGAACTCGCGGACCAAATCATCGCCTTGGCGTAACACGGATGCCGGTTCTACAACCCTTTGCCGCCATCCGTCCCCCCCGGGCACTTGCCGCTTTAGTCAGCACCCGTTCCTACCTCACGTATTCGGAAGAGGAGCTGGCCCAAAAGTTGGCCACCAACCCCTTCTCGCTCCTGCACGTGCTCAACCGCAGGGGGGCGAGCAAGGATTCGCGCTTTGTCCCCGTTCGCGAAGGCTACGAGGCTTTTTTGGCCGAAGGCCATTTGGCGCAGGACGAAGCCCCGCACCTCTATGTCTACCAGCAGGATTGGGACGGTCGTATCTACACCGGCATTCTGGGCTTAATCTCCTTGGAGGACTACCGGGCGGGCCGAATCATCAAGCACGAAAACACCATCGCCAAGCGGGAGAAACTCTTTGCGCGCTACCTCAAAACCGTAGGCTTTCATGCGGAGCCCGTTTTGCTGGCCCGAAGCACTCATTCCGGGTGGGATACACTGCTCGCCTCCGTCACAGCCAAGCGCCCAGAAACCGAATTTGCCACCGCCGATGGGGCCATTCACAAGCTCTGGATGTTGAATGCGGCAGAGTCCGTCAAGCTCCAGAGCTTCGCCGCCGAACTCCCCGCCTTCTATGTCGCCGATGGGCACCACCGGCTTGCCTCGTCTGATCGCGTCGAAGAAACCGACGGCGTGATGGCCTTTGTGCTCTGCGAATCCCAGCTGCGCATCGCCCCCTTCCACCGCTTTGTCAAAAACAAAGGCGGCGTGAACTGGACGGCAGCCCTCCACGCGGTGCCACTGGCGGAACGCCCTGCATCCTTGCCTGCGAACGGCCTCTATGCCCTAGACGCCGCTGGCTGGTGGCACGTCCCCGCACCCGGGCTAGGCTTTCCGGAAAGCGGCTGGGTCTACGAACACATTTTGAAGCCCTTGTGGCAGGTGGAAGACGAGCGTTCGGACGAGCGCGTGCGCTACGAACCTGGCACGCTAGGCTTGGAAGACTTGGAAGGCCAGCGGAAGTCCTCCGAAGTGGTTTTTGTCCTTCCCGCTCCGCACTGGGCCGATGTGAAGGAAGGGGCCGACCGCGGCCTCAACCTGCCGCCCAAGAGCACCTACATTGAACCAAAACTTCGCTCCGGCATCACCCTGTTTGCATGGAAGTAAAAGCGAATTTGGCCCGCATTCAAGCCGGACTCCAGCCCGGTGTCACCCTGGTAGCGGTCAGCAAGACGCAACCCGATGAAGCGGTGCTGGAAGCCTATGCAGCCGGGCAGCGCGACTTTGGCGAAAACCGCGTCCAAGACCTAAAGGGAAAGGCCGAACGCTTGCCCTCCGACATTCGGTGGCACATGATTGGGCACATCCAAACCAACAAAATCAAAGACTTCATTGGCTTTGTGCATTTGGTCCATGGCGTCGACCGCGAGAAAGTTCTGAAGGTGCTCAACGACGAAGCCGCTAAAGCGGGCCGAACGGTGGATGCCTTGTTGCAAATTCACATCGCCGAAGAAGACAGCAAGTTTGGCTTTGACGCTCAGGAAGCGCGTGCCCTTTTTGCACCAGCCGCCCTAGCTGCTTACCCCCATGTGCGAATCTGCGGTCTCATGGGCATGGCCACCTTTACCGACGATACCGCCCAAATTCAGCGCGAATTCACCGGTCTAAAAGCCCTGTACGACGAAGGCGCTTCCCTAAACCCGCATTGGCACGTCCTCAGCATGGGCATGAGCGGCGATTATACCCTGGCCATGGCCGCTGGCTCTACCCATGTGCGCGTGGGTTCAGCCATTTTTGGCGCCCGAAACTATTGACCCTATGTACGCCGTTATCGATCTCGAAGCCACGGGTGGCAAGCCCAGCGAAGAACGCATCATCGAGGTGGCCATCTTTCTCTACGACGGCAAAGACATTGTCGATCAGTTTATTTCCTTGATCAATCCCGACTGCCCCATCCCGCCCTTTGTGCAGAAGTTGACGGGCATCAAGCAGCGAGACGTGCAAGGCGCACCGCGCTTTCACGAGGTGGCGAAACGCATCGTGCAAATGACCGAAGGCGCCATCTTCGTCGCCCACAACGCCCCTTTTGACTACCGCGTTCTCCGCGAGGAATTTGCGCGATTGGGCTACGACTACCAGCGCACGGTTTTGGACACCATCCCATTGGCCCAAAAGTTCATCCCCGACCTGCCCGCCTACGGCCTCGCCACCCTCTGCGAGGAGCTGGGCATCACCAACGCCAAGCGCCACCGCGCGGACGGCGATGCGCGCGCCACGGTGAAACTTTTGGAAATTCTTTTGGAGAAAGACCGCGAGAAATACATCGAAGGTGTTTACCTCAAGCAACCGTCGGCCACCGGCAAGCACCCCTTTTCCAAGCAGATTGAGCCCCTGGTCAAAACCACCGGCATCTACTACCTCTTCAACGAGGACGGCACCGTCATCTACATAGGCAAAAGCGATCAGCTCCGGGTCCGAATTGACCGCCACTTCCTCTCCACCAACGAAAAGGCCCTCGCCCTGCAAAACGAGGTCAAATCCTTGCGCGTCGAAGAAACGGGCAGCCTCGTCCTCGCCGAAATCCTGGAGCACCTCGCGCTCAAAAAGCTGCGGCCCGCCTACAACACCCCCAAAGACAAGTACAGCCTACGCTTAGGGGTCTTTCCCGTGGAAAGCGCGGATGGCGGAATTCTGTGGGACCTGCGGGGCATTCGCCGCGAGCAACCTATCCTCCAAGTCAAGGACCTCGCCGCGGGCTACGCCCTGTTGGCGCGCCTCGCCGTTCGTGGCGGCCATTCCCCGGAGACCATCGCCCTGCCCAAACACATCGACGGCGTCGCCAAGGCGATGCGCGCCCTCGACTTTGAAGGCCAAGACGTCCAGGCGCTCGGCGGCTCATTGACCGGGAGTTTGGCCTTGGAACGCATGCGAGAATCCGTTTGGCCCGTATCCCGCATGGTGCTCACCGACAAGGGCCGGAAGCCAGGCATCAAAACCGTATTCCTGGTGGACGAAGGCCGATTTATCGGATACACGACGTCCGACCTCGCTTCCGAGCTCAAGGATTTTGCGCTCCTAAAGAAGAAATGCACCCCCGTGGAAGACGGCGGTCCGTATCTGAATTCGCTCCTCGCGGATGCTTTCTGGGCGGGGCGCTTGCAGAAGGTGTAAGCCTACGTCCGTTGGGCTGCCCAACGCCGTAAAAAGACCCCCGGACGGATGCATACCGTCGACCTTAAATTTTTTGAAACCCTAAAGCTTTACGTGCAGCGATGTGATGAGCTGTGAAATGCGCCCATCGGTGGCGTAGCTGGCACCGCCAATTTGAATTTGGTCTGCAAAGGGAGCTAGGCTGCCCTCGTAGCGCGCGGTGAGCTGAACAGGCCCATACTTCACACCCACGCCCACTTGGCCGCCCCACGTGCCCGAGTCTACGGTAATCGTTTGAACGTTAGAAACCTGTGCGATTGGAAAGGACCATACGGGCGCCGCCAAAACCAACAGGGGTCCCATCTTCACGCCCACCTCCAGGGGTACGTCCAAGCGACGCAGCGTCCAGGGCACCGTAGTGGTAGCCCCTGTGCCATCCGAGTAGGTAATGTCTTGATTGAGTTCGGTGTACCAAAGCTGCGGTTCTAGATAGACCAAGCCTGCACCCAAGCGGGCATAGGTTCCCGCATGGTAGCCCCCTGTAGCCGTGAAGGAAACGGTCTCCAAAGGTTGGTTGGGGTCGATGGAAAAGGGATCGACCTCCACCCGTGCCACGTGGGCACCCGCTGTCAAGCCATAGGAATAGAGCTGTGCAGAGGCCCAAAGAGGCGCTCCCACGGCAGCCAGGAGAAAAATTAAACGCTTACGCATGCTTCGGAGAAGACAAGAACTGTTCCACATTCGCTTGAATGCGGCCAGGAATGTCTCCTTGATCGGCGGGGACAAAGGTCTTGCCGGTCACCAATTCGTAAAGTTGGATGTAGCGCTCGGAAACGGATGCGGCCCATTCGTCGGTTAATTCGGGGATGGACTGGCCCTCTTTGCCTTGGAAGCCATTGGCGATGAGGAACTGGCGCACAAACTCTTTGGACAGCTGCACTTGGGGCTCGCCCTTGGCCTGGCGCTCCTCGTAGCCTTCGGCGATAAAGTAGCGCGAAGAATCTGGAGTGTGGATTTCATCAATCAGCACAATCGTACCGTCGGCCAATTTGCCGAATTCGTATTTCGTGTCGACCAGAATCAGGCCGCGTTCGCGTGCCATGGCTTGACCGCGCGCAAAGAGCGCTCGGGTATAGGCCTCCAATTGCACGTAGTCGGCCTCCGAAACGATGCCACGGGCGAGGATGTCCTCACGCGAAATGTCCTCGTCGTGCTGACCCAAGGCCTCTTTGGTGGTAGGGGTAATGAGCGCTTCGGGGAAGGCGTCGCTTTCGCGCAATCCTTCCGGCATGCGCACACCGCAAAGCATGCGTTCGCCGCTGGCATAGGTACGCGCGGCATGCCCGCTGAGGTAGCCCCGAATAACCATCTCCACCTTAAACGCATCCGCCCGCTGACCCACCGTCACCACAGGGTCGGGGCTCGCTTGACGCCAGTTGGGCACTAGGTCCGCTGTGGCCGTCAAAAAGTGCTCCGCCATCTGATTGAGGACTTGCCCCTTGTGCGGAATGCCCTTGGGGAGGACGACGTCAAAGGCGGAAATTCGGTCCGAGGCCACCATCACGAGGAGGTCGTTCTCAAGCGTGTAGACGTCGCGGACTTTGCCGTGGTAGACGGCTTTTTGACCAGGGAAAGAGAATTCGGAATGCGTCAGTGTAGACATACAAGAATTATTGGCCGTCGTAGGCGGCAATGATTTTACGAACGAGTGGGTGACGAACGACGTCGCGTCCGTCCAAGGTGATGTGCGCGATGCCGTCGACGCGCGCCAGCGTGCTCAGCGCATGCGGAAGGCCGCTGGCCTGCTTACTGGGCAGGTCAATTTGGGAGGGGTCGCCCGTGACGATGAACTGCGAGGAGGGGCCCATGCGCGTGAGGAACATCTTCATCTGGCTCGGCGTAGTGTTCTGCGCTTCGTCCAGAATGACAAAGGCGCGGTCCAAGGTGCGCCCCCGCATGAAGGCCAA
>CAXRFY010000123.1:0-6593 GCA_964229925.1 Schleiferiaceae bacterium | reverse complement strand
AGTTCGTGGTAGGCTTTCATCGTATCGGCGGAATCTTAGTACAACAGGCCCACTAAGATAGCCGTAAATAGAGAGGCGGCCGTACCCGCTAAAAGCGCGCGCAAGCCCATTTTGCTGAGGTCCTTGCGACGGCCGGGAGCCAAGGCGCCGATGCCGCCGATTTGGATACCGATGGAGGCGAAGTTGGCAAAGCCGCAAAGGATGTAGGTGGCCAAAATTTGGGCCTTCTCCGAGGCGAGCTGACCGTTTTCCATCAAACCGCCCATGCTGACATAGGCGTAGAATTCGTTCAAAACGGTTTTCTCACCGAGCAATTGACCCACAGCCGCTGCGTCGCTCCAGGGCACGCCCATCAGCCAGGTGAGGGGCGCCAGGGTGAGGCCGAAGATGGCTTGGAGGTTGAATTCGGTGTAGCGGCCGCTGGTGGCGTCGGCCAACCAGGCGTTCAAGCCGGTCCACTCGCCCAAGGCGCCGCCCAGCAACGCGTTGGTCAAGGCAATCAACGCCGTGAAGACCAAGAGCATGACGCCTACGTTGACGGCCATTTTCAAGCCGTCGCCCGTGCCGTGGGCAATGGCCTCCAGCCAGTTGCCTTGCTTTTCGATTTCCACTTCCGCCGTGTCCACGAATTTCTCCGTTTCAGGGATGAGGATTTTTGCGGCAATGATGGCGGCGGGCGCACTCATGACTGAGGCGGCGAGTAGGTGGCGGGCAAAGAAGACTTGACGGGCCTCTTCGGGTCCACCTAAGTAGTTGATGTAGGCGGCCAAGACGGCACCGGCAATCGTAGACATGCCGCCGGACATGAGGCAGAGGAGTTCGGATCGGGTCATGCCCGCGATGTAAGGCTTTACGAGCAGGGGAGCTTCCGTTTGGCCCACGAAGACGTTGGCGGCGGCGGAAAGGGATTCGGCTCCTGACAGTTTAAGCGTGCGCTTCATGAACCAGGCAAAGACCCAAACGACCTTCTGCAAGATGCCAAAGTGGAAGAGCAGGCTGGTGATGGCGCTGAAGAATACGATGGTGGGGAGCACTTGGAAGGCGAAAATGTAGCCAAAGCTGTCGACGCGACCGACCAAATCGCCAAAGAGGAAGAGACTGCCCTCGCGCGCAAACCCAAGCAAGGCCACAAAGCCTTTGCCAATGGAATCAAAAACCTCCGAAATCGCGTCGACCTCTAAGATCAAATAGGCCAAGCCAAATTGGATGAGCAAGCCTTTGACGACCAGGGGCCAGGAAATGGCTCGGCGGTTGGTGCTGGCCAAAAAGAGAATGCCCAGCAAAAGGACCAAGCTGGCCAGGGCGCGTAGGATTTCCATACTATCGTTTGTTCAGTTCGTCGCGAATGCGCGCAGCAAGTTCGTAATCTTCTTGCTCTAATGCACGTTCGAGCCATTCATTTAAGGTTTCCTCGGTGGCTTTACCCAGGGCTTGGGCGGTTTCAGGGGTTTCGAGCGGGTCGCCGTCGGGGAGTTCATCCTCGCTCGTATCGCTTTGCACCGAAGCTACCTTGGCCTCGCTCTCCGCCAAACTGGCCTTCTCCATGACGCTGCTGCTTGCGTAGATGGGGCAGTCGGCGCGCAAGGCCAGGGCAATAGCATCCGAGGGACGTGCATCCGTCGTTCGCTCCTCGCCATCGCGTTCAAAGACCAAAACGGCATAGAACACGCCGTCCTGTAGGTCTTGGATCACGACTTCCTTGAGCCGAACGTCATGCGCCTCCATCACCGACGCAAAGAGATCATGCGTCATAGGCCGGGGAGGGCGGGTCATTTTATCCAAAGCAATGGCAATGCTCTGCGCTTCAAAGGCTCCAATGACGATGGGCAGCTTGCGCTTGTCCACCTCCGACTCCAACAGCAGCGCGTAGGCGCCGGTGGGGCGCTCACTGTAGGTGAGGCCTTTAACGTGGAGGCGGATGCGGTCGCCCATTTAGTTCAAGTGGGCTTTAAGCGCCGCGGTCAAGCGGGGAAGCACGTCGAAGGCGTCTCCTACAATGCCGTAATCGGCGGCCTTGAAGAAGGGAGCCTCAGGATCGTTGTTGATGACCACAATGGTTTTGGATCCGCTCACACCAGCCAAATGCTGAATCGCCCCCGAAATGCCAATGGCGATGTAGAGTTGGGGATTGATTTGAATGCCCGTCTGGCCCACGTGTTCGGAGTGGGGACGCCAACCAATGTCCGAAACAGGCTTAGAGCAGGCGGTGCCGGCGTTGAGTACGGCGGCCAATTCTTCGACCATGCCCCAGTTGTCAGGCCCTTTCAATCCGCGACCGGCCGAAACGACCCGCTCCGCCTCGGGCAACGGAATCTTCCCACTGGCCACCTGCGCGGCGCCCGGCGTCGACTTGCCTAAAAAGGCCACGTCGCGGTCTTCGGCGGCCGCTTGCTCTGCGCCCGCAGCGCCCGTGCCCAAGGTATTGGGAACAAGAACCAACACGGTGCAGGCAGTGGCACTGCTGCACTGCTCGATGCCCTTGGATGAGAAGGCGCTGCGTTGCACCGTCAGCGGGCTGTAGCTGCTGGGCAAGGCGGTCACATTGCTGATGCACCCCGCGTTTGCTTTGGCGGCGAGCACGCCCGCCAAGGACTTTCCGTTCGCGGTGCCGCTCACCACGATCTGCGTGGCGCCGAGCTCGGCCGCCAAGGCGCTCAAGGCCCCGGCATAGGCATGAGGTTCAAAGCGTTCGCTGCCCTTGAGGTGGACCACTTTCGAGGCTCCGTAGGCGCCGAGGGTCTCTACCAAGGGATCACAGGCACCGACGACCACGGCGATCGCTTGGCTGCCTTGGGCTTTGGCACATTCTGCGCCGTAGCGCACGGCTTCAAACGTGGATTTCTTGAACTGACCGTTCCAGGTTTCGGCAAAAATGAGGACCATGCTTAAATGACTTTAGCTTCTTCGTGCAGGCGGCGAACCAGCTCGTCGAGGTTAGACGGATCAATGAGTTGTACGGCTGCTTTAGGGGCCGGCTTGGCAAAGGACACCGCAGTCGTGGCCGCAGCGGCACCCGTCAGAGCCGTGACGGCTAGGGGCTTGGTGCGGGCCGTCATAATGCCGCGCATGTTGGGAATGCGGAGTTCGCTCTCTTCAACGAGGCCTTTTTTGCCGCCAATGACTAGGGGCAGGGAGGCAGAAACCTCTTCCTTGCCGCCGTCGATTTCGCGCAGCAAATTCGCGGAGCTACCCGAAACGTCCAGGCCAATGCAGGCATTGACAAAGGGGAGGTCGAGCAGGGCAGCGAGCGCGCCGGGCACAATGCCGCCGTTGTAGTCGATGGATTCCTGGCCGCAAATAATGAGGTCGTAGCCGGCGCCTTGGATGTGGGCGGCGAGCTCGGAAGCCACTTGGAGGGCGTCCGTGGGGACGCCGTCGAGGCGAACCGCGTCGTCTGCGCCGATGGCCAGGGCTTTGCGCAAGGTGGCTTCCACGCTGGCGTCGCCGTAGGTGACGACGGTGACGCTGCCCCCATGGGCTTCCTTAAGTTGGAGGGCCTTCGTGAGGCCGAATTCATCGTAGGGATTGATGACAAATTGTACGCCAGCCGGGTCCAGAGCCGCACCGTTTGCCGTGAATTGAATCTTCGCGGTGGTGTCGGGCACGTGGCTGATACAAACCAATATCTTCATGTTGAGCCTTTTTACTTCATCATTCGGGCGACAAAGTGCCACAAAAATAGGGCTGAAGTCCTTATTTTTGCCGACCCTAATAGTTATTAAGCGATGCGTCAGATTCAATTCCGCGAAGCTGTGGCTGAAGCCATGAGCGAAGAAATGCGCCACGATGAGAACATCATCCTGATGGGTGAAGAAGTGGCTGAATACAACGGTGCCTACAAAGCGTCTAAGGGCATGCTCGATGAGTTTGGTCCCAAACGCGTGTTGGATACCCCCATTGCCGAGCTTGGTTTTGCCGGCATCGCTGTGGGTGCTGCGATGAACGGTTTGCGCCCCATCGTGGAGTTCATGACGTTCAACTTTTCTATGGTGGCCATTGACCAAATCATCAACAATGCCGCAAAAATGCGTCAGATGAGCGGTGGCCAATTCAACATTCCTATCGTTTTCCGCGGACCTACCGCTTCGGCCGGTCAGCTGGCCGCTACGCACAGCCAGGCGTTTGAAAGTTGGTACGCCAACTGCCCAGGCTTGAAAGTGGTGGTTCCCTCTAACCCCTACGACATGAAGGGCTTGCTCAAAGCGGCTATCCGCGATGAGGATCCTGTTATTGTGATGGAGTCGGAGCAGATGTACGGCGACAAGGGCGAAGTGCCCGAAGAAGAGTACACCATCCCCTTGGGCGTGGCCGATATCAAGCGCGAGGGCACCGATGTGACCGTGGTTTCTTTCGGTAAGATTATCAAAGTGGCCCTTCAAGCCGCAGAAGAATTAGCGGCCGAAGGCATTTCTTTGGAGGTCATTGACTTGCGCACGGTTCGCCCGATTGACTACGATACCGTCATTGAATCCGTGAAAAAGACCAACCGATTGGTCTGCTTGGAAGAGGCTTGGCCTTTGGGCAGCATCTCTACGGAAATCACCTACATGGTGCAGAAGCGTGCCTTTGACTACTTGGATGCGCCCATCATTCGCTTGACCACCGCAGATACGCCTGCGGCCTACGCGCCTACGTTGATGGAGGCCTTCCTCCCCAATAAGGAGCAATTGATCCAAGCCGTTAAACAAGTCCTGTACCGCGGCTAAGCCTGGATTCTTGTAGTTGAACCTTTTGGGCTATTTTTGCCCCCCTTTGGAATACATCACCGAACACACATCTATCTATAGTCTCATGAATCAAATCGATTGGATTATCCCTGGACTTGGCCTGTTGGGTCTTGCCGTTATGATCGTTAAGGCCATCTGGGTCAGCAAGCAAGATGCGGGCGACACCAACATGGTTGAATTGGCTGGCCACATCTCTAAAGGTGCTTTGGCCTTCTTGCGCGCCGAATGGAAAGTATTGGGTGTATTTGTGGTTTTGGCGGCTGCCTTGTTGGGCTGGTCGGCCGAATTGCCCCAAGTAGCTGCGCACACCGACTGGTTGATCGCCGTTGCGTTTGTCATCGGTGCCTTCTTTAGCGCCTTCGCAGGTTGGATTGGCATGAACATCGCTACCAAGGCCAACGTGCGCACGACGCAAGCGGCTCGCACCTCTTTGGCGCAAGCCTTGAAAGTGTCCTTCACCGGCGGTACCGTCATGGGCCTCGGCGTAGCGGGCTTGGCCGTTTTGGGTCTGGGCACCTTGTACATTGTCTTCATCGGCAAGTACCCCGTTTCACAAGCTTTGGAAGTACTCGCTGGTTTCTCCTTGGGTGCTGAGTCTATCGCCCTCTTCGCTCGCGTAGGTGGCGGTATCTACACCAAAGCCGCGGACGTAGGTGCGGATTTGGTCGGTAAAGTAGAAGCAGGCATTCCAGAAGACGATCCCCGTAACCCTGCCACCATCGCCGACAACGTGGGCGATAACGTAGGTGACGTTGCCGGTATGGGTGCCGACTTGTTCGGTTCCTACGTAGCCACCATGTTGGCCACGATGGTATTAGGTGCTGAAATGGACATCGTGAAGAACGGTGACTTGTCTCCCATCTTGTTGCCCATGGTGATTGCTGGTTTGGGCATCGTATTCTCTATCATCGGTACGTTCTTCGTGCGCATCAAAGGCGAAGACAGCTCGGTGATGAACGCCTTGAACCTCGGCAACTGGGGTTCCATGGTCTTGACGGCTATCGCTTCGTACTTCGTGATTGAGGCCATGTTGCCCGAAACGCTCACCTTCGACCGCGTGGGTTCGGTCTTGGCGATCGAGCGCATCAACATCTTCTACGCCATCATCTTGGGCCTTGTCGTAGGCACCTTGATGAGCATTGTGACCGAATACTACACCTCTATGGGCCGTCGTCCCGTGGATAGCATCGTCCAGAAGTCCGGCACCGGCCACGGTACCAACGTTATCGGTGGTTTGGCAGTAGGTATGGAATCTACCGTTCTCCCCATCTTGATCTTGGCGGGCGGTATCTACGGTTCGTTCTTGCTGGCTGGTCTTTACGGTGTAGCCATCGCTGCTGCCGGTATGATGGCCACTACGGCGATGCAATTGGCCATCGACGCCTTTGGTCCTATCGCCGACAACGCAGGCGGTATTGCTGAAATGAGCGGTCTTCCCGGCGAGGTGCGTGAGCGCACGGACAACTTGGACGCGGTGGGTAATACCACGGCGGCTACCGGTAAGGGCTTTGCCATTGCCTCTGCGGCATTGACGGCATTGGCGCTCTTCGCTGCCTACGTAGGTTTGGCGGGTATCACCGGCATTGACATCTACAAGGCGGACGTTTTGGCTATGCTCTTCGTGGGCGCTATGATTCCTTTCTTCTTTAGCTCCTTGGCCATCGCGGCTGTGGGTAAAGCGGCCATGGAAATGGTAGTGGAAGTACGTCGTCAGTTCCGCGAGATTCCCGGCATCATGGACGGTACCGGCAAGCCCGAATACGAGAAGTGTGTGGAGATCTCTACCGCTGCATCCATCAAGCAAATGATTGCCCCTGGTGCATTGGCCTTGTTGGCGCCCGTTTTGGTGGGCTTCACCATGGGGCC
>CAXRFY010000122.1:0-3061 GCA_964229925.1 Schleiferiaceae bacterium | reverse complement strand
GCGTGCGATGATGGTCTTGAACACCAGCTGTTGGAAGTGTTGCTGAACCTCTTCCACCACTTGATTGCTCAAGCGTAGGCGGGAGTCGTACATGGTGAGCAGCATGCCTTCAATGTTCAGGTCGGGATTCTGCAAGTTCTGTACACTGCGTATGGTGTTGAGCAATTTCCCCAAACCTCCAGAGCAAAGTACTCGCACTGAATGGGAACGACCACGCTGTCTGCGGCCGTCAAAGCGTTCAAGGTGACTAGGCCCAAAGAGGGCGCGCAGTCAATAATGATGTAGTCAAACTCCTGGCGCAAGGTCTTCAGGGCTTCTTTGAGCATGAATTCGCGCTTGGGCTTGTCCACCAGTTCCAGTTCCGCTGCCACCAAGTCCAGATGGGCGGGCATGATCCACAGGTTGGGCTGGTTGGAGGCGTGGATAGCATCTGCGGCAGTGCAGGTGTGCTCCAGCACCTGGTAGGTGCCGGCCGTAACGGTCTCCACGTCAATGCCTAAGCCGGAACTGGCATTGGCCTGGGGGTCGGCGTCAATGAGTAAAACGCGTTGTTCCAAGAAGCCCAAGGAAGACGCCAAATTGACCGCGGTGGTCGTCTTGCCGACACCTCCTTTTTGATTGGCAATTGCAATGATTTTACCCATTGTGTAAAAGTAAAAAACCCGTCCGGGATGGGACGGGTTTTTCTTGGTTTCGTTGAAAACTTACTTCAACACCTCAACGGCTTAAAGCGTGTCGCGCACCACACCACAGGTGAGCATTTCATCCCCATAGAAAGGGTTGAGGACGTTGGGTTCGGCGCTCAGCCAGGTACCGCCTTGGTTGCCAAAGGCCATGGGGCAGTACTGGATGAAAAGGGGTTCGCGACCCGCATTGATGACCTCGTCGTCATTGGCCTCCAAAGCTACTTGAAGCGCTTGAGACAAGCTGTAGAAGCGCTCACGTTGCAAGGCGAGGTCTTCATTTTCAATGATTTCCACCAATGGCTTTACAATGGCTTCGTGCTTGAGGACGTCCAAATGCATGTACATCAATTTGGCCGCATCCCGGGCTTCCTGAACATTGCTAGACACCAAGGCATCTTTCAAGTGGAGGTACTGCTGCAGAACGGTTTGACCGTATTCCGGCTTGACATAGTTCTGGTGTTGAACTTCCGTTACAGTCTCTTCAGCCGCTTCGGGCTGGCTACAGGCCACCAGGAAACTGGCCGAAATGAGAAGGGGGGCTAGGTACTTCATGGGGTAGATATTAGTTGCGTTGAGCGTCGCGCATGGGGTTGGAGCGCCAAGATTCCCAGCGTGAGCGTTCGGGCAAGGCTTCCAAATGCACATTCACATCAGCGGGCCAAACGTTGTTGTAGGTATCCGTATCCGCCGTCTCCAAGAAGGGATCAAGCTCAATTTTCACGGCCTTTTTGGGGAGATAAACCGTCTTTACGAATGCGTCTTCGTGTTTGATCCAAATTTCCGCAGGGTAGCGTTCGACATGGGTCGTACCGTCTTCAAACGTAAAGGCCACAATAACAGGCATGATCAAGCCGCCCTTGTTGGAAATGCTCAACTCGTGCAAGTAGCCCGTGGGGCCAGGGTTCATGGCCTCCAAGGCGCGTTTGTCCGATGCTGAAAGGGCGTAGCGGTCGTAGCTGTTGTAGAAGTCGCTTGCAGCGGGGGTGTTGTCCACGATGGTGGGGCGAAGCTCGGCTTCATTGCGCGTTTGGCCGATGTGGCGGGCCTGGTCGTGCGTGCCTTCGTAGCGACGCTGCGCTTCCAAGGTGGCAGGGTCCAAGGTGGGAACAGCCGCAATGCGCACTTTGTCGAGGCTTTGGTCGGTGAATTCGGTGGTGTAGAACCAGCCGCGCCAGAACCAATCCAAATCCACTCCGGAGGCGTCTTCCATCGTGCGGAAGAGGTCGGCAGGGGCGGGGTGCTTGAAGGCCCATCGCTCGCAGTACGTTTTGAACGCGTAGTCAAAGAGCTCGCGGCCCAAAACCGTTTCACGCAAGATGTTCAAGGCAGTCGCAGGCTTGCCGTAGGCGTTGTTGCCGAACTGCAAGATGCTCTCCGAATTGGTCATGATGGGCACCATGTTCATGGCAGGGGAGCGCATGTAGTCTACAATCTTAAAGGCGGGTCCGCGACGCGCAGGGTAGTGGATGTCCCACTCTTGTTCGGCGAGGTACTGAACAAAGGTGTTCAAGCCTTCGTCCATCCAGGTCCACTGGCGCTCATCGCTGTTGATGATCATGGGGAAGAAGTTGTGGCCCACCTCGTGGATGATGACGGAAATCATGCCGTGCTTGGTGCCTTCGCTGTACGTGCCATCCGCATCGGGGCGGCCACCGTTGAAGCAAATCATGGGGTATTCCATGCCGATGTCGGCGGTGTGCACAGAAATGGCGCGTGGATAGGGATAGTCCACGGTGTGCTTGCTGTACGAGCGAATGGTGTGGGCGACGACGCGCGTGCTGTACTGCTCCCATAGAGGATTGCCCTCTTTGGGGTAGAAGGATTCGGCCAAGGTGGTCTTGCCGTTGACCGTTACGGCCATAGCGTCCCAAATAAACTTACGCGACGTGGCAAAGGCAAAGTCACGGACGTTGTCCGCCTTGAAGATCCAGGTTTTGGTGCCGGTTGCTTTGGCTTTGGCTTCGGGTTTTTCCGCAGAACGCGCCTCTTCTTCAGTTACGATAATTACCGGATTGTCAAAGGATTGACGCGCTTGAGCTAAACGTTTGCGTTGCGTGGCGTTCAGGATGCTGGACTCGTTGGTCAAGACGCCCGTCGCAGCAACGATGTGGTCTTCGGGAACCGTGATGGCCACCTTGTAATCGCCAAAAGGTAGTGTGAATTCACCTTGGCCTAGGAACTGCTTGTGCTGCCATCCCACGTTGTCGCCATAGACCGCCATGCGGGGGAAGAACTGCGCAATCGTGTAGAGCGTATTGTTCTCCTCTTCAAAGTGCTCGTAACCGCTGCGGCCTCCGTCGGTCATTCGGTTGTTGATGGTGTAATGCCATTCAATTTTGAATCGGTAGGAGCTTCCGGGCTTCAAAGGACTGGGA
>CAXRFY010000121.1:0-5160 GCA_964229925.1 Schleiferiaceae bacterium | reverse complement strand
GGCATGGATCTGCTCAAGACGGTTCACCCGCACCCCACGATGAGTGAAGCGGTGATGGAAGCCACGGCAGCTGCCTACGACGAAGTCATCCACCTCTAATGGCGATACGCCTTCGCGCCTCCGACATTCTGCACGGCTTTGAGCGGTTCTTGCTCTCCGTGCCGGACTGGCAGGCCGAAAGCGGTGAAGTTGTGGCCTTGCTCGGACCTTCGGGTTCGGGCAAGAGCACCTTTCTAAACGTTTTAGGGGCCCGAATGGTCCCCGATGAAGGCAAAGTATGGTACGGCAGCACGCCGCACCTGCGCGTGCCTTTGGTCCCAGGCCATCCACGCATTAAAATGGTGCGTCAGGACTTTGGCCAAATGCCCTACAAAACCGTTCGGGACAACCTGCTGGAGTACGCCGGCATCCGCAGCGAGGCGGCTGAAGACCGAGCGGTGCGGAAGTGGATTCGCACCCTGGATTTAGCGCCTGCCTTGACCGAAAAAGCGAAAGGCTTATCCGGTGGGGAGCTGCAGCGCTTGGCCATTGGGCAGGCCTTGATGGGGCGCCCCGGTGTTTTGCTGCTGGACGAACCTTTCTCCCATTTGGACCCCTACCACAAGCGTCGACTGCAAGACATGCTGCGCGAATGGCAGGCGCGTTCCAAAGCCACCGTGGTCATGGTGGTGCACGACGTTCGCGATGCCATGGAATGGGCGGACCGCATCGATGTCATGCAGGACGGCAGCATCGTTGAAAGTGGAACCCCCGAATCCATCTACGGCCGCCCCCAAACGCACGCCATGGCGCACGCGTTTGGCCGCATCAATGAACGCCCCGTGAAAGAGGTGCCTGCGGCCCTGGCGAAGCATCCGGCCTCCTTTGTGATCGACCAAACGTGGTACCTCCGTCCCGAGCACCTCGCCGAGGTAGAGCTTCCCAAAGATGCCAAGCGGGAACGCGAAGAGCGCAGCGGCGCGGATGCCCTGCAAATTTGGACCAGCCCAGGCGGACCTTGGTTCACCCGCTTGTAAACGCTTAGCACCTTCGTTGGACGTTCAAGCTCAGCCTGAGGTCTAGGCACAAAAAAAGCCGGCCCTAGTGGACCGGCTTGGGTAATCAGCAATAAACCCGTTTTACTTCACTTTATCAACAACAGCTTTGAACGCCTCAGGGTGGTTCATGGCCAAATCAGCCAATACCTTGCGGTTGAGTTCGATGTTGTTGGCGTGCAGTTTGCCCATCAATTGGCTGTAGGAGATACCGTTGATACGGGCTCCAGCGTTGATACGAGCAATCCACAAAGCGCGGAAGTTGCGTTTCTTGTTGCGGCGGTCACGGTATGCGTACTGCAGACCCTTTTCCACTGCGTTTTTAGCGACCGTCCATACATTCTTACGGCGGCCGAAGTAGCCTTTGGCCATGGCCATCACACGTTTGCGACGGGCACGAGAGGCGACATTGTTTACGGAACGTGGCATAGTTTACATTGTTTTTGGCAACGCGGCAGGGGTTAAGCTACTCTTAGGGGCGTTTGCACAGGGTTAATGGATACCAATACAAGGATTACAGAACCAACTGCTCCTTGATGGAGTTTACGTCAGCCTTGTGGACCAACGTGGCATGCGTCAAACGACGCTTGCGATCGGTTGCCTTCTTGGTCAGGATGTGACTTTTGTAGGCGTGCTTGCGCTTGATTTGTCCAGTGCCGGTCAGCTTGAAGCGCTTCTTTGCGCTGGACTTGGTTTTCATCTTAGGCATAATTCCTTCGATTTGGGGTTGCTGATTAGTCTTTATTTCTTTTTAATCGGAGCGATCAAGATGAACATCCGCTTGCCTTCTAGGTGGGGGAGGGCCTCCACTTTGCCCAAGTCCGCCACATCCTGCGCCAGGCGCAACAAGAGCAATTCGCCTTGCTCTTTGTAGATGATGGAGCGTCCTCGGAAGAACACAAAGGATTTCAGCTTAGCGCCTTCTTCCAAAAACTTGCGTGCATGTTTGAGCTTGAATTCGTAATCGTGGTCGTCCGTTTGGGGGCCAAATCGGATTTCCTTGATGACAACTTTCTGTGCCTTTGCCGCAATCTCCTTTTGCTTCTTCTTCTGATCGTAGAGGAACTTTTTGTAATCAATGATCTTACAAACAGGGGGATCCGCCTTTTCAGCAATCATCACCAAATCCAACTCTTCTGCCTGGGCCATGGCCAGAGCTTCACGGGTTAAAATGACGATGGGTTCTTGACCTTCACGCACCAAACGAACCTTGGGTTCGCGGATTGCGTCGTTGATTTTGTGAGGCGTTTCAGGGACTACGGGTCTCATTGGACCGCGTCCTCGTCCACGATTTTGGAAGGGCTGTGCCAGAGTTTTTGCGTTTTAGTTACCGTTCATACATGCGTTAAAATGCGGCCAAGCGGGCGTGGATTTCTTCGTTCACTAAGGCGCTAAATGCCTCAACGTCAAAGGTTCCGAGGTCTCCTTGTCCATGTCGGCGAACCGACAATTGGCCACTTTCAACTTCTTTCTCACCGACGATAATCATGAAAGGAATCTTCTTGACTTCCGCATCGCGGATCTTCCTTCCGATCTTTTCATTCCGATCGTCAATGAGGGCGCGAATATCGGACATTTCTAACAGATTGACAACCTGTTGGGCATAGTCGTGGAATCGCTCGGAAATGGGGAGGACCACCACCTGGTCAGGGGTGAGCCAAAGCGGGAAGTTGCCCGCACAGTGTTCGAGGAGTACCGCCACGAATCGTTCCATGGAACCAAAGGGCGCTCGGTGAATCATGACAGGGCGGTGCATTTCGTTGTCGGCCCCTTTGTATTCCAGGTCAAAGCGCTCGGGCAAATTGTAGTCTACCTGCACGGTTCCCAGCTGCCACGAGCGGCCAAGGGCGTCCTTCACCATGAAGTCCAATTTGGGACCGTAGAAGGCGGCTTCGCCGTATTCGACCACGGTATTCAAGCCTTTTTCTTCGGCGGCTTGCATGATAGCCGCTTCGGCCTTGTCCCAGTTTTCCACCGAACCGATGTACTTCCCAGGATTTTCAGGGTCGCGGAGGCTGATTTGGGCTGTATAGTTTTCAAAATCAAGCGTTTTGAAAATGTAGAGCACCAAATCGATCACCTTTTTAAACTCCTCGAGCAATTGATCGGGCGTACAGAAAAGGTGGGCGTCGTCTTGCGTAAAGCCGCGCACACGGGTCAAGCCGTGCAATTCGCCCGACTGCTCGTAGCGGTAGACAGTGCCGAATTCTGCAAAACGCAAGGGCAAATCGCGGTAGGAGCGAGGGGCGGACTTGTAAATTTCGCAGTGGTGCGGGCAGTTCATGGGCTTGAGGAAGTACTCCTCGCCCTCTTCCGGTGTGCGGATAGGCTGGAAGCTGTCCTTGCCGTATTTCTCGTAGTGGCCCGAACACACATAGAGCTCCTTGTTGCCGATGTGTGGCGTGATAACGCCTTGGTATCCGGCCTTTTTCTGCGCTTTTTTCAAGAATTGCTCCAAGCGCTCGCGGAGTGCAGCGCCTTTGGGCAACCACATGGGCAAGCCTTGGCCTACGCGCTGCGAGAAGGTGAAGAGCTCGAGCTCCTTGCCCAACTTGCGGTGGTCGCGCTTCTTGGCTTCTTCCAACAAGGTCAAGTGCTCTTGGAGCATGGAGGCCTTGGGGAAGGAAACGCCGTACACGCGAGACAGCTGCGGGTTGTTCTCGTTGCCGCGCCAGTAGGCACCCGCCACACTCATGACTTTGGCGGCCTTAATCAATCCCGTGTTGGGGATGTGGCCTCCGCGGCAGAGATCCGTGAAGGTGCTGTGGTCGCAGAAGGTAATGGTGCCGTCTTCCAAATTCTGGATCAGCTCCGTCTTGTAGGGGTTGTTGGCGTATTCGGCCAAGGCATCGGCCTTTGACACGGGGCGCAACTTGAATTCGGCCTTTTCGCGGGCAAATTCAAGCATCTGCTTCTCAATTTTTTCAAAGTCACTCTCGCCAAAAGCCTCCCCTTGGAAGTCCACATCGTAGTAGAATCCGTTCTCAATGGCAGGGCCAATAGTCAGAAGGGCATTGGGGTAAAAGTGAAGAATGGACTGCGCCAAAACGTGCGCGCTGGAGTGCCAGAAAGCCGCCTTCCCCTCAGGCTGGTCCCAGGTGAAGAAGACTAAACGGCCTGAGGCGGGCAGTGCATCGTTGAGTTCCACGGTGCTGCCTTCCCATTTAGCGGTGAGCGCGTTTTGAGCGAGACCGCGGGAAATGGATTCGGCCACTTGCATGGCAGTGGTTCCCGCAGGGTACGAACGGACCGAGCCGTCCGGTAAAGTAATTTCAATCATGGCTTCGTTACAAATGAAGTGTGAGCCGGCAAAGGTAGGCCTTCCCCGTATCTTTGCCCCCATGACGCACGAGGAAATTCTGGACATTTTGAACAGCCGTTGCAGCGGTACGTTAATGGAAACGTTGTCGATTGAATACACGTCCATGACGGATCAAACATTAACGGCCCGAATGCCCGTCACCGCCAAGCACCTTCAACCCGTCGGCCTCCTTCACGGGGGTGCCACCGTTTCCTTGGCCGAAACCGTAGGCTCGGCCGCTTCCCAAATCTTCCTCGACGACCCACACAACTTTGTCGCGGTGGGCCAAGAAATTGCGGCTAACCATGTGCGTTCGGCCCGAAGCGGCTACGTGCATGCCACCGCACAATTCCTCCACAAAGGCCGTACCTCACACGTGCTGGAGATTCGCGTCACCAACGATGAGGGCGCTCTAATTTCCTTTGTGAAAATGACCAACGCCATCGTCCCACGCGCCAACAAGGAGCGCGCATGAAGGGCTTTGCGCTGATTCGAGAATCGGGCCGCGAAATCCAAGGCATGGAGCTGCGCTCGGCCCAGCGAGGAAGCTTCTTTTTTTCCCCTTTTCATGGGGCTTCAGAGCGCTACGAGGTTCTGCAGTCCTGGAGCGGGGTTGAGGCACGGGGCGAAGCGGCGCGGCATCTGGATTCGGGCGCTCTGCCTTTGCTGGGCCAAACCACCTCGCACACCCAATCGCACTATGAGTCCCTCGTAGACAAAGCACGCCGAGCCTGTGAAGAAGGCGCCTTGGAGAAGGTTGTCCTTTCGCGCTGTCAGAGCTACACCTCGACGAGTTTGGTTCCCCTAGAGACCTTTGACCGCTTG
>CAXRFY010000120.1:0-3768 GCA_964229925.1 Schleiferiaceae bacterium | reverse complement strand
CGCCTGGCTTTGCTTGCTTCCCAGCTACATGGAGCGCGAAGGCTCCTCCCTCATCGCCATGGCCGAGCACTTTGTAAAGCAGTCCCCGGCCGAGGAATCGGGCTTCTTTCTGAAGGGATTGGACGAGCTGCGCTACCGCCTGGAAACCCTGGAACTCAATGGTGTGCCCACCGTCATCTTGGGCGTGACCTTTGCTCTGCTCGACTGGGCGGAAAGCTTAGAAAAGCCGCTGTCCCTGAAATCTACCCTCATCATGGAAACGGGCGGCATGAAGGGCCGCCGCGTGGAGCCCGTGCGCGAAGCCGTTCACGCGCAGCTTCAGCAGGCCTTTGGGGTCGACCGCATTCACTCCGAATACGGCATGACCGAGCTGATGTCGCAGGCCTACAGCTTTGGCGAAGGGCGCTTCATCCCTCCTCCCCAAATGCGCGTCCTGCCCCGCAGCCCTGAAAACCCCCTGGAATGGGCGGGCCTAGAATCCCATGCGGCCCTCAACATCGTGGATTTGGCCAATGCTGACTCCTGTGCCTTCCTGGCCACTGCGGATCTTGGCAAGGTCTTTGGAAATGGTTCTTTTGAAGTGCTGGGCCGTTTGGAAGGTTCCGACCTCCGCGGCTGCTCTTTGTTGACCGTTTAACCTCAAAGACCCGACTATGCGCGCATTGATTGCTACCTTGCTCCTGTTTGGTGCAGGCCTTCAGGCTTCTGCCGACCACCACCCTCATCGCCCCTATGCTCATCGACGTCCCTATGGAAACGCCTACTATGCTCAACCCCGCCCCTACTACCCGCAGCCTGCGATCCTTGTGGTGGATGGGAATCCTTACTCTTCTCGCGTCACCCTTGTCCGCCCAGTGGGTCAACGCATGGACCAGCATTACCGTGGACAAAGAGCCCGCGTTCACGTTGTCCGACAGCACCGCCGTTCACGCCGTTCGTGCCGCTGACGGAGGCTACGCCATTACGAAGCGCGTTTGGGTCGAAAAGGGCGCGGTGAGCGACGGTGAACTCGCCGCAGAAAGCACCTTGTACGACGCCAAAGGCCAGCCCATCGGCCAAACGCAAAAAGCCCTCCTATTCGATGAGCCCGGCATCCCCTCGGACCGTCGGATGGCCAAGAAATACGTGACGGGATTGATTCACGGTCATGTGCGCTCCTCGGCCTTTATCAGCAATTCCTGGCCGGAGCGCTCCCTGGTAGAATTCCTCACGGAAAAGCGAACCGGCCCCTTTTGGGACGCCTTCTCGGGCTACCTCCAAACCTTTGGCTTTGAAGAACTCAAGCCCCTTCCCGGCGAATTGGATGATGCGGGGCTCAACGCATGGGTGCTCCGCTATAGGGACGCCAAGAACCAAGACGAGCAGCGTTTCCGCATGATCATTTTCACACGCGGCGAAGTAGGCATTCAGTGCATCCTCACCGACGCCGAGGTCCTAGACATTCCCAAGCTTAAACTGCAGGAGGACAAGCCTTTCGGCCAACTGCACCACCTGGCCAAGCCCACCACCACCCAATCCACGGGCTACGAATACGCGGCCTACGCCTGCATTCCGCTCGAAGGTGAATAAGCAACTCTTCATGGTCGCTGTGGTCGTGCCCGACTACGATGAAGCCATCGCGCATTACACGCAGGCTTGGGGCTTTGAACTCTTGGAAGACAGCGTTCAGACCCCCGAAAAGCGCTGGGTGCGCGTCGCTCCTCCGGGAAGTTCCTGCGCCCTGCTCTTAGCCAAGGCCGCCTCCCCCGCTCAAGAAGCCGCCATTGGGCAGCAGACCGGAGGGCGCGTTTTTCTCTTTATGCACTGTGAAGACCTCGACGCCGATTTGGTACGCCTGGCCCACCATGGCTGCCACCCGGAAGCCCCGGTGCGTCAGGAAGCATATGGAAAGGTCTGTGTCGTGGCAGATCGCTACGGCAACCGCTGGGATTTGATTCAGCCGCTTAGCTGAGCACCACCAGCGCGTAGTTCTTCTTGCCCTTCTGTACGAGCAAATACCCCCCGCCAATTACATCGTCCAGGGTAACCGTGTAGTCGCCCTCCACTTTGTTTTTGTTCAGCGAAACGCCGCCCGCCGCGAGGAGCTTTTTAGCCTCCCCGCGGGATGCAAACAGCGCCGTATCAGCACAAGCCACGTCCAAAATGGGCAGTCCTGCCGCCAAGGCGTCTTTGGATACTGTCATTTGGGGAACGCCTTCAAAAACGTCCAACAAGGTGCGCGCATCCAAGGCTTTCAGGGCTTCTGCGGTGGATTGGCCAAACAGGATTTGGCTCGCTTGCAACGCTTTTTCTAGTTCCTCTTCGGAGTGAACGCGCGCCGTAATGTCGGCCGCTAGGGCCTTTTGTACGATTCGGAGGTGCGGAGCCTGGGCATGTTCCGCTTCGAGTGCCTCAATTTCCTCGCGGGTCTTGGTGGTGAAAATGCGGATGTAGTTTCCAGCATCTTCGTCCGCTGCATTGAGCCAAAACTGGTAGAATTGGTAGGGGCTGGTGCGGTTGGGATCCAGCCAGACGTTGCCGCCCTCGGTCTTTCCAAACTTGGTGCCGTCCGCCTTCTTGATCAAGGGGGTGGTGAGGGCAAACGCCTCGCCGCCGCCCATTCGGCGAATGAGCTCCGTGCCGGTCGTGATATTGCCCCACTGGTCGCTTCCGCCCATTTGCAAACGGATGCCTTCCTCCTTCCAGAGGTGGTAAAAGTCGTAGCCTTGGATGAGCTGGTAGCTGAATTCCGTGAAGCTGATACCGCTTTCTTGACGGCTCTTGACCGAATCCTTCGCCAACATGTAGTTGACCGTAATGTGCTTGCCCACATCGCGGATGAAGTCCAAAAAACCGAGGTTCTTAAACCAGTCGTAGTTGTTGACAATCTGGGCGCCGTTGGGGCCGTCAAAGTCGAGGAACTTCATCAGCTGCGCCTTCTGGCCCGCCAAATTCTTCTCGAGCGTTTCCGCGTCGAGCAATTGGCGTTCGGCTGACTTGAAAGAGGGGTCGCCCACCATGCCAGTCGCACCGCCCACCACGGCGTAGGGCTGGTGGCCCGCCCGCTGGAAGTGCACGAGCATCATGACCTGCACGCGGTTGCCCACGCCCAATGACTCCGCCGTGGGATCAAAACCGATGTAGGCCTTTTGGGGACCAGATGCCAAAAACTCTTCCGTACCGGGCATGCTGTCGTGTAGCATTCGGCGCCAGCGCAATTCTTCAACAAAGGAGGGACTCATGCCACAAAGGTATAGCAGGCGCTCGAGGCGGGCCGTACCTTTAAGTCATGATTGTCGTAACAGGTGCTTCTGGAATGCTGGGTTCGCAAATTGTGCTTACCACGGCCTTGGCGGGCAAAACGGTCTGTGGCCTGTACCGCAGCCCTTCCGCCTTGGAAGCCGTCAAAGCCAGCTGGGCGGCCCAAGGGCATCCGGAGATTTTTGACCAGGTACTGTGGCGCAAGGTGGACCTCTTGGACGCCCTAGACACTGCCGAAGCCCTGGAGGGTGCCACCCAAGTCGTTCACGCAGCTGCCATCGTTTCCTTCCGCAAAAAGGACGAGGCCTTTATGTTCCAGGCCAATCCGCAGATGAGCGAAAATCTATGGCTCGCGGCCTTGGACCGCGGCGTTCGCTTTGGGTTGCACATCAGCAGCATTGCCACGATCAGCGTCGACCCGCGCGAGCCTGTCGTGACCGAAGCCAATGAGAGCAAGCGCGGAACCTTGTCCGCCTACGGCAAATCCAAGCTCGACGCCGAGCTCGTAGCCTGGCGCTACCACGAAGA
>CAXRFY010000119.1:0-5311 GCA_964229925.1 Schleiferiaceae bacterium | reverse complement strand
TCTTGGGTCGCCCAAAGCCCGCCCAAAACCAGTACCAAACCGCCCAAAAACAAGCGCAAAGAGATTTTTAAGCGAATGAGGGCGTACACGCCCCCCGCCGCGATGACGCTCAACCAAGCCGCCCGCGTGTAGGAGAAAATGATGGCCGCAGTGAGTACCCCCCAGAGGCCGATGTAGATGAACCGCGATAGGAGGTTTTGGTCGCGCAGCATTCGGTACACCGCAAAGGGATAGACAAAGGCCAACGCCATGCCGTAGACGGTGTGCTCCTTGTAGAAAGGGTACATGACCCAGGTGGACGTCTCTTTGGAAAAGCCGTATTGGCTGTGGATGTACATGGTGTACAAAGACGCAATCGCCAAGGAAAAAGCGTACAACGGGAAGAACCAGTCGCGCGCTCGGGGCTTTTCGAAGACTTGGAGCATCGCAAAAAAGAGCGGGACGATGAACCAAATGCGGGAAATCCAGGCCTTGAAGGAGACGAGGGGCATTTCGGACGTCAAAATGGTCACGCCCATCCAGCCCAACTGAAGCAGGATAGCGATTCCGACGGGATGCGCTAAAGCTTTCCAGGGTAGGCGGCCGCTTTGCAGAAAGCGCAAGAGGAGGAAGAAGGTGATGCCGGCGAGAATAGGTTCGGACGGTAAACTCAAGCCCACATTAAAGCCCGAATCCTTCAACGTAATCGACAACGGCGTGATGGCCACTAAAAACAGCAAGAGCGTGTCGAGCGAATAAAACGTCCAAGCCACCATGAGGATGGCGAAGGGCACCGCGGCGACGAGGTAGGTTTCGGTCGCGACGGAGAGGCCCGTCACGGCCACTAAGAGCGCGAGGGCGAGGTAGGCGTTTCGGCCGCTTAAGAAGGAAGTTGGCTGCGCAGGTCCTTCCATGTGTTGTAGAGCAAGATGGCCAACAACGTGCTGACAAAGGCTGCCAGACCGCTCACCGCGCAAATTAGCCAGCGGATGGGGTACTTCTTTTTGTCGGCGGGACGGGCGGCATTCACGCGTTGGGTGGCGGGGAGGACCACTTGGGCATCCACACGCACTTGATCCAACTTGGTGCGAAGCTTGACCTCTTCTTCTTTGCGCAGGCGCAGTTCGTCGCGCAGGGATACGTAGCGGCCGCCGTATTTGGCCAAGGTGTCGAGGGTGTTGCGCAATTCTTGGATGGCGGATTTGCTGCGCCCCTCGGCGATGGCGGTGGCGAGCTGGTCGCTGACGACCATGGATTGGCCTTCGTATTCGTGCACGCCTTTTTTGCGGAGGTTTTTGATTTCGTCCTCCATGTTGCGCATGTCTTCGCGTGTCTTGTCGTACTCGCGTTGGACAATTTTTAGACCCACTTGGGCGCGGCTGCGTTGGATGCGGCTTTTGGCACGGTCCAAAAGGTCCGTAATGGCATTGGCGATGTCGGCAGCCATTTGGGGATCGGTGTCGAGCACCTTGATTTCGACCGACATAAACTGCGTGCGCTGGAAGCTAATCTTGTCCGAAAATTCTTCCCACAAGTCGGTCCGAAGCGTTTTGGACGTCGTATCCAAATCGTAGTGTTCAATCAGCCCGAATTGATCGACAATCGTATCAAAGATGGCGTCCGAATTCAAAATCTGAATGAGCTGTTCGGCCTGTTCTTCCGCACCAAACTCCAAAAAGTCCTCGTCCTGGTAGGTGTTCTGCGGCAACAGGGCTTTGGAGGGCGAGTTGGTCGTCGCAGGGAAGACCGTTACCACAGACTCGTACAAGGGCTCAATGAAAATCGGCATCGATGCCACGGCGGCGACCACCGCCGCTACCACGGGGGCAATCAGCAGGGGCTTGCGCCATTGGTACAAGAAGTGAAGAAGCGTTTGCGATTGGGCGTCCATAGATCGGGGGTTTCTTACCGCCACAAAGATAGCGGTAGGTTTAACAGGGTCTCACATTCGGCGACATCCGCTTGGAAATAGGTCCAGGCCGCGCTTCGTTCGGCGTCACTGAGGACGAGCGCCTCCTTAGCGGCCAAGGCTTTTTTTGCTCCCCCTTTGAGTCCGCTGGGCACCAGCGCTTTGAGGGCGCGGCCAAGGGGATGCTGCGTCAGAAAGCGTTGGAGCCCCGGATAGGCGGGGTCTTGGCCTTCAAAAACTTTGGTTTGGGCCGGCAGCGGGTGGTCGGAAAGGCCCAGGTCGCGGCAGAGCTGCGCCCAAGACGCGGGTTCATCGGCGAAGAAGTCCTCGTAGCGGTACACATGGAGCTGCTCGGCGGGCCAAACGGCCTGCCAGCGGCGCAAGGCTTCGGCGTAGCGGCTGAGGTGCACAAAGTTTTCGGACTGACCCCAGGCGGCGGGTTGCGCCGCATCTTCCGCTAGGGCGCTCAAAAAGTCGGTTTGGACCATGCCGTACTTGCGGGCCATGCGGTAGTGCGAGAAGGCGCGTTCGACCGGGTGGCGCAAAAGGAGGATCACGTCGGCCTGGGGATTGGCCGCGAAAAGGGTTCCAGGAGCCGCCGCGGAGAAGAAATAGCTCGTGGAGGCGTCTAGCGTTTTTTGGCCGGGGTGGGCGTGGGCGAAGAGGCGGGCGTAGCGGCCGGCGTCGCGCACGAAGTCTTGGTGTTCGGCGGGTAGCGGGTCCTGGGCCCAGTAGCGTTCGGGCAGGACCGGGCTCATGCGGCGGTAGGCCTTGGAAAAGGATTCGGGCCGAATGTCCGTGCTAAAGAAATTCGGTTCCTTAATGCGGGAAACGGCCACCTCGGGATGCGCCTCCATCCACGATGCGAGGGCCGTGGTGCCTCCTTTCGCGACGCCAATGAGTGCGATATCGGGATACACGCTCATTTCAACGCCAGAAAAGCAAGGTTCGTATGCCCGTTTTGCGGTAGACCGCGCCCAGCGCCCAGAGGTTCCACAGGGACATCGTCAAGGTCGTAGCCCATGCGGCGCCCTCCAGACCGAGGGTCGGAATCAAGGCAGCATTGGAGAGGATATTGACGGCGACCGCCAGGGTCATGGTGTTGCGTGCCGAAGATTCGTGGCCCGTCATATTGAGGAGGTACATCACGGGGCCGCAGAGCGCATTGACGATCTGGCCGATGCATAGGATGCGGAGCAGGCCGGTTTGCTCGAGGATTTCCGTAGAATTTTCCGAAAAGAAGGAGAGGAAGAAATCCCCCCAGCCCGTGAGCACGATGAATGCAGGCAGGCCCAGGGCGGCATTGAGCAAGGCGACACGGTGCACCGAAGCTTGAAGGCCGTCGAGGTCTTGCGCCTTCCAGGCCGCCGAGATTTGCGGGGCTATTTGGGCGTTGACGGCAAATTGCGCAAAGGTGATAAGGGTGGCAATTTTAAAGGCCACGCGGTAGAGTCCGACGCTTTCGGCATCCAAAAAATAGCCCACCATCAGCGTGTCCGACCAAGTCATGACCATGAAGAGGGTGCCGGTGAGAAACATGGAGGTGGCCGTACTTCGGAGAGGTCGCAGGGCGCCAAGGCTTTGACGCATGGAAACGACTCCGGGCACCCGGCGATCGCCACGCAGAAAACTGGGCAGCCAAAACAGCAATGCGGCCGAGACGACGGCACAAACATACAGGGAGGGGCTGTCCGCGGGGCTTTCAGGGCCGAGGGCGATGAAGACGGCGGTTGCCCCCAGGAGCACGCTGGATTGCAGGAGGCCGTAGCCGACCCAGCGCTCGCGGGCGCGGAGGTGTTCCGCCCAAACTTGGAAGAGGGTCCAAGGCACCAAGGCTAGGGCCATCCATTGGAGGTCGTCCGCCAACTTCGGCTCCTTGAAAAAATCGGCGAGTAGCGTGCGAAGGCCGAAGAGCAGCAGCATGAGCAGCGCGGCGAATCCGCCGGAAAAATAGAGGACCCCGCGCGTGAGGGCCTTGTTGGATTTGGGGGATTGCACGGGGAGTTCGCGCAGCAAGACGCCGTCAAACCCCCATTTGGCCACCACTGCAAGGAGACTCAAGAAGGTGAAGCTCAACTCAAACCGGCCGTAGCCCTCCGCCCCAAAGTGGCGCACGGCCACCCACACGAAGGCATAGCCGCCCAGCGCACCCGCAACTTTCAGCACTAAAACCAATGCCGAACTGCGCAGCAAGCTGGACCAAGGATTGGAGGAAGAGGGCGCGGCCATACCGCAAAGGTCATACTTTTGAGGGCATGCCCACCAAAAGCTCCACCTCCCCCACTTCATCCCTGCGCATTGGCGTCAATGTGCGCTGGTTGATTTCGGGCAAACTCGAGGGCACCGGATGGTACACCTTCCGCATCTTGGAGCAGCTCCTTCACGCTCATCCCGAGGTCGAATGGCATCTGTTCTTTGACCGGTCGCCCGGGGAGGACTTCCGCTTTTCCGATACGGGCGCACAGGTGCAGCGCCATGTGCTGGGCCCGGCAGCCCGCCACCCCTGGCTCTGGGAGTACTGGAACGAGGTCCAAATTCCGCGCGCCCTGAAGAAGCAGCGCATCGATGTGTACTGGTCCCCCGACGGCTTGCTGCCGAAGCGGGTTCGGGGCTGGCACGGCCGACTCGTCACGACCATTCACGACCTCAATTTTGTGCACCAGCCTGAGGGCATTCCTGCGCGGGTTGGGGCCTATTACCGGCGGGTGGTCGCGCATTCGGCCCGTCGTGCCGATACCATTTTAACCGTTTCTCAGAAGACCAAAGAGGACGTAGCGCAGACCTTTCGCCTGTCCGACGCCCACATAGCGGTGTCCTACAACGCCCCGGCCCATGTCTACCAGCCTTCGTCGGAGGGACAAAAGCAGGAAGCGCGGGAGCGTTTTGCCCAGGGCCACCCGTATTTCTGCTTTGTGGGGGCCTTTACGCCCCGCAAAAATGTCCGAACGCTCGTCGAAGCCTTCCTCGCCTTCCGACAGGAGCACCCCGATGCCCCGCACCGCCTCGTGCTCGCCGGCAGTAGCCTGCACCGGGACCCCGCACTCACGCAGGCCCTAGAGCAGGCTGGCGACCGCGTCCTCACGTTGGGGCATATCCCCGGTGATGCCCTGTCTGCGCTCTATGGGGGCGCAGAAGCCTTTTGCTTTCCGAGCCGGTTTGAAGGCTGTGGCATTCCCCTGGTGGAAGCCATGGCTTCGGGCTGTCCCGTGATTTACAGCTCCGCCTCCTGCATGCCCGAAATTGTAGGCCCCGCTGGCCTCCTAGTCGATCCGGAGGATGTGCCCGCCTGGTCCGAAGCTCTAGGGCGCCTGGCCGAAGATCCAGAGGCCCTGGAAGCCTACCGCCAGCGGGGCTTGCTGCGCGCCCAAGACTTTTCATGGACCCAGTCGGCAGCGGTCGTCTGGAAGGCCCTCCAGCCATGCT
>CAXRFY010000118.1:0-4446 GCA_964229925.1 Schleiferiaceae bacterium | reverse complement strand
AATGGGCAGCATGAGGACAAGGATGGAAAGGCTAGCTGTAGACATGCGGCAAAGTTAGGTGAGCGCCTTGTAAATCGCCTGAAAAGCCCCAAAGAGAACCACCAAGACTAAAACGGCGCGCACGTAGGGCTGGGCTTTGGGAATGCGCACGATGTAGCGGGCCCCAAACCAAGCGCCGATAGAAGATCCCACCGCGAGGATGAGGCCGGGCTTCCATTCGATCAAGCCACTGCTGAGGTAGATGATGCCGGCTGGAATGGCCAGCACTGCAGCCATCACGAGCTTAATGACGTTGGCGTCTCGAATGCTCCATCGATCCCCCAGCACCAGGGTGGCGAGCATGAGGATGCCGATGCCCATTTGGAGGTACCCCCCGTAAAAGCCAATGAGAAAGAACAAGGCGCCGGATTGCCAGGGCTTCAGGGCGCGTTCGGTCCAAGATGGGCCGCCCCAACGTTCGGTTTTCCAGAAAAGGGTGCCGGCCATGCCCAGCATGACGACGGCCAGGGACCATTCCATGCCTTCGGCGCTGATGGTGGAACCCAGCCAACCACCGGCGAGCGAGCCGAGCAACGTAGGCAGGATGAGGTGCTTTCCCGCGCGAAAGAGGTAGGATTTGCGGGTGCTTTTGCGCAGACTGCCCACACTGGTAAGGGTTTGCGTGACCACGCCAATTCGGTTCGTGGCATTGGCCACCGCGCCGTCCATGCCCCCGAGAAGCAATAAACTTACCGTCAGCGCCGACCCATTGCCCGCCATCGTGTTGATGACGCCCGCCAGCAGTCCGCCGGCGAAAAATAAAAGGTCCATGGAGTCAAACATACCGGTCAAAGATAGGGGAGGGTCGTACCTTCGCTACACGTTAAGAACGCAGGTATGAATCAGAAGTTTTGGGCTTTGGCCCTTGTTGGAGCGGCCGCTTGGGCCTGTTCGTCGCCAAGTACGGAAACCCCCGAAGCGCTCCCTGAGCAGCCCTTTGAATACGCCGCGCAGCTGGACACCTTGGAATTGGGAGAGGAACGCGTTTATGCCGTGAACTACCAACTCATTGGCGGGCTAAAAGCCGCTACGGTGCAGTACCAGCTCAACCTCGTCGCGGGCAGCCGCCAAATGGCCGATACGCTCACAGAATACCTGCAGCCCGGAGACACGCTTTCGGGGACCTACCTCTTCGTTGATGTGCCCGTTTCCGAGGGAACGGCCGCATTTTCCTCCCACCTTGAAATTCTCCCGTCTGATGTCCAATAATCCCAAGGACGAAGTCTTCATCGCGAAGACCTTAACCGGCTTGGAGGACGTGCTTCGCGAGGAACTCCTCAAGCTGGGCGCCCGCGATTTGGAGCCCATGACCCGAGCCGTGAAATTCAAGGGCGATTTGGGTTTTTTGTACAAGGCCAACCTTTGCTTGGGCACGGCAGCACGCATCCTCCGTCCGATCAAATACATCGAGGCTCGCAGTCCCGAAGAACTCCTCGAAGGCGTTCAAAAAATCCCCTGGGAGCGTTGGTTTCATCCCGACAAGACCTTTGCGGTCTATGCCTCCGGCAGCCATCCCGCCTTTAGCCACACCGGCTATGCGGCCTTGGTGGTGAAGGACGGCATTGTGGACCGCTTCCGAATTAAGACCGGCAAGCGCCCTTCGGTGGACCGCGAGAACGCTATGGTGCGCATCGAGCTCCACTTGAACAAGCGCCATTGCACCATCAGTTTGGACGCTTCCGGAGAGTCCCTGCACAAGCGTGGCTACCGCCAGGAGATGACCTTGGCGCCCATGTCGGAAGTACTGGCCAATGGCTTGATTCGACTGACCGGCTACCGGGGCGACCGTCCCTTGTACGATCCCATGTGCGGATCGGGGACGCTGGCTATTGAGGCCGCCATCATTGCGGACCGCCTTCCTGCGGGCATTTACCGAAAGTCCTTCGGCTTCATGCACTGGATGGACTACGACGCCGAATTGCACGCCCTCATCGAGGCCGCTTCCTTGAAGCGCATCTCCGAATCCCCCATGCCCATCTTTGCGTCGGATATCGACCGCCACGCCCTGGGGGTGGCCGAAAGCAACGCCGTATCCGCCCTGGTGGACGAGCGCATTTCCTTCAGCCTAGAAGCGTTTGAAAACACGCGGCCGCCGGCGGAACGCGGCATGCTCCTCCTGAATCCTCCCTACGGCCGCCGCCTAGAGGTGGATGTGGAAGAGACCTTTTCCCGCATTGGCGCCCACTTGCGCGAGCACTACAAAGGCTGGACCGCCTGGGTGGTCGTGCCCAGCGCGAAGGCCAACAAGGCCCTCCAAATGAAAGCCAAACAGCGCATCCCCTTCCAAAACGGCGACCTCGAGTGTATGTGGCAAGAGTTTGATATTTTCCCCTCATGAAACACATTGGTGTACTTACCTCCGGTGGGGACTCCCCCGGCATGAATGCTTGCGTGCGCGCCGTCGTTCGCACCGCTACGTTAAATGACATCCAAGTCATGGGTTTTTACCGCGGCTATGAAGGCCTCATGGAAAACGATGGGGTTTCCTTGACGCGCTACGATGTCCGAAACATCATTCACCGCGGCGGCACCTTCCTGCAAACCGCCCGCAGTCAAGAATTCCGGACGCCCGAGGGCCGTGCCAAAGCAGCAGCCAACCTGCGCGCCCAAGGCATTGAAGGTCTTGTGGTCATCGGAGGAGACGGTTCCTTCACCGGCGCCAAATTCTTGTCCGAAGAGCACGGCATTGCCGTCATGGGCTGCCCCGGCACGATTGACAACGACCTGTTTGGAACGGACTACACCATTGGTTACCAAACGGCCGTAGATACCGCCGTCGAAGCGGTGGATAAGATTCGCGATACCGCCGCCTCGCACAACCGCCTCTTCTTTGTGGAGGTCATGGGCCGTGACGCCGGTTTCATCGCCCTGCGCACGGGCATAGCTGCCGGCGCGGAGGGGGTTTTGATTCCTGAGACGCCAACGGACATCAACCGCTTGGTGGGCTATTTGAAGACGGACTTTCAGAAGAAGCGCCGCAGCGGTATCATCATCGTGGCCGAAGGCGACGACGGCGGCGGCGCCTACGACGTGGCGCAGAAGGTGCAATCGGAGTTCCCGGATTGGGAGACCAAGGTGACTGTTTTGGGCCATACCCAGCGCGGTGGCAAGCCCAATGCGTTTGACCGCATTCTAGCGAGCCGAATGGGACACGCCGCCGTTCTCGCCCTCCGCGAAGGTCGCACACGGGAAATGGTCGGCGTCCAAGGCAATCAAATTGCCTACGTACCCCTCGAACAAGCTATCAAGCACCACGCGACGATTTCGCCCTATTTGCTGGAGCTGGTAGACGCCCTGTCCTAAGCGCCTATGTGGGTCGAGGTCATTCTGCCGGTCCCGGTCCACAGCACCTTTACCTATGCATGGGTAGGGGAGCAGCCTCCTGTTCCAGGCCTGCGGGTCCATGTGGCCTTTGGCCGTCAGCGCTGCTTGATGGGGGTGGTTCGGTCCGTTATGCACCAGGCCCCTGCCGTAGAGACCAAGCCCATTCTCCGCGTCCTGGATACCCAGCCGCGCATTCAAACGCAGCAACTCGCCCTATGGGACTGGATGGCGCAGTACTACAACTGCGCTCCTGGAGAGGTCATGCAAGCGGCTCTTCCCGCTTTTTTCAAGGTAGATGAAGACGAGGAGGGACCTTTTACCATCTCCGACGGTTCGCTGGCGCATTGGCGCTGGGTGGGCCGAAAATCGGACGAGGGCCAGATTTCTGCCGCGTTCGAAAAGCTGACGCGTGCCACCAAGCAGTCCGAAGCGCTTTTGGCTTACTTCCAACTGGCGCTGAGCTGGCCCGAACAGACCGAAGACTTTTATCCCTGGATCCCCCAAACAGCCCTCGTGGACCAAGGGGTGGATACCGCCCACCTGCGCAGCTTGCAGGAGAAGGGCATTTTAGAAAAAAGCATGCGGTGGGAGGCAGAAGGGCATTTGCCCAATGCGGACATCCAACGCGCACCCCTTTCCGACGCCCAAGCCGCTGCACTGGAAGCGGTGCAAGACGGTATGGCGGAAGGCAAGCCTGTTTTACTCCGGGGCATCACGGGGAGTGGCAAAACGGAACTCTATGTTCACTTGGCGGCTCAAGCGATGGAAGTGGGGCAGCACACGCTCTTGCTCGTGCCGGAAATTGCCCTGACGGCCCAGCTCTACCGCCGCTTACAGCGCGCTGTTGGTCCAGGGCGTTTGGCCGTCTACCACAGCCAAGTCTCAGATGGCGAACGCCGCGACTTATGGGAGGCGCTCGTGCGGCCGGATACGGCGCCGCGCTTGATTTTAGCGGCGCGTTCGGGCCTGTTTTTACCCCTTGAACGGGTGGGCTGCATCCTCGTGGACGAAGAGCACGAAACCAGTTACAAGCAGCAGGATCCCGCTCCGCGCTACCACGGGCGCGATGTGGCCGTTTGGCTT
>CAXRFY010000117.1:0-14350 GCA_964229925.1 Schleiferiaceae bacterium | reverse complement strand
GACGATTTGATGCAGCTTTGCGAGGCCGACATCACCACAAAGAACCCCAAGCGCAAGGCGCGCTACTTGGCTAATTTTCAGCACGTTCGGGAAAAATTGATCGAAGTAGAAGCCCGCGACCACCTGCGCAACTGGCAACCCCCTGTGGACGGCAACCAGCTTATGGACTGGTTTGGGCTGGCCCCAGGGCGTGAAATTGGCCAGCTGAAAAACGCCATTCGAGAGGCCGTGTTGGACGGCGAAATCCCGAATACCTTTGACGACGCACGCACCTTCGCCTACCGCCTCGCCGCGGACATGGGCCTAGAACCTAAAATTCCGCTCACATGAACCGACTGACCCTTCGCGCCATTCTGAACTGCCCTGAGGATGTTTTCCGGGACATTGCCATTTCCAGCACGTCCAACTTGGAGGACTTGCACCGCGCTATTGCGGCAGCCTACGACTTGGAAGCCGGCCAAATGGCCTCGTTCTACACCACGGACGACCAATGGAACCAAGGCGAGGAAATTCCCTTGATGGCTATGGATCCCCAAGGCCTGGGTGCCATGTCCGACCACGCGCTGGGCAGCATTCTGGGACAGCCCGGGCAGCGCTTGATCTTCGTCTACGACTTCCTCGCGATGTGGACCTTTATGGTGGAATTTGTGCGGGCCGATGAAGCCCCCGATGCAGAACCAGCTGTTGTACTCTCCTACGGCGATCGCCCCAAGGAGGCTCCAGACCCCGAATTCGCGGGCGAAGGCGGCATGGCCTATGCCTACGACGAGGACGAAGAGGACGAGGACGAATACGGCTTTGACGAAGAGGATTTGGACGGTTATTCGTCCGATGAGTGGTAAAACTCCACTCGGATCACCTGGTCCACGGGGATTCGAACGCTGTCTTTGAAGACGACCCACTCCGCGGTGCAGGCCCACAAGGTCGTGTCTACCCTGTAGACCGTGTCCTTCTCCCCTTGCAGATAGACGTGCACCTTTTCTTCGCGCACATTCCCCATAAACGTGGCTTTGTGCAAGCTTCTCCAGCGCTGTTCCACCGCTTCAGGGCTCGCTAATACCGCCTTCCGGAGCTGCGCTTTTGCGAGGTCCGAACGCTCCAAAGGGATATAACGGTCATAGGGCATATACCTAATTTACAAAGAACTCGGCCAAGATTTACCTTTACGCTATGCCCCGCCCCCACCTATGGATGCTTCATGGCCCGACCGCTTCGGGCAAAACTGCTTTGGCGGTAGCATTGGCGAAGCACCTCGGAGCCCGCATTCTCAACACGGACGCGCGTCAACTCTACCGCGAAATGCGCATTGGGGTGGCCCGTCCAACCCAAGATGAACTCGCTGAAGTCTACCACCATGGCATCGCGAGCCACAGCATCCACGACGAAGTTACCGCCATGTCCTATGCCCAGTGGGCCGAGTCGTGGGTGGAATCCGAGCTTGCCGAACGCCAACACGTCGTCCTCGTAGGGGGTTCGGGCCTCTACGCGAAGGCCCTCCTCTTCCATTCCGACCCCCTCCCCAAAGCGAACCCCGAGCTCCGTGCTGCGCTGGAAGCGCAATGGCAGCAGGAACCCGACCAACTGGTCGCTGAGCTCCAGGCCAAAGATCCCGTCTATGCCGCGCAGGCTGACCTCAAGAACTCACGACGCGTCATCCGCGCCTTAGAGGTCATTGCCTTGACCGGTGCGTCCTACTCGTCGCAACGCACGTCGGAAAAAGACCCGCGTCCCCGATTTGATGCGAACTACCACGAATTTGCCTTGTGGCCCGACCTACGAATCCTAGAGGACCGCATTGCCTTGCGCACAGCCACCATGTTTGACGAAGGTTTAGCAGAGGAAGCCCTGGCCTTGGCTCCACAGGCCCATCTGCCGGCCCTGCAGACCGTGGGCTACCGCGAATTCTACGAAAACCCCGGGGCCGACCGCCCCACCTTGGAAGCCCTGGTGCGAACGCACACGCGTCAGTACGCCAAGCGCCAACACACCTGGATCCAAAAACAACCCGGCGTCGAACGCATCCCCCTGGGAAGCAGCCCTGAAGTCTTGCTGTCATGCCTGCCGTAAAACGCCGCCAACCCCATCCCCGCTGGGCGTTCCTGAGCCCGTTCTACCTGCTTGGGGTCAGCCTCCACCGCTTGCTCTACGAATGGCGCATCATCGTGCCTTTTCTTCCCAGCCAACCCAGCCTGGTTTTAGGCAACCTTCATGCCGGGGGCACTGGAAAAACCCCGATTGCGCTTTGGCTTTTGGAGAAATTGCAACCGCATACCGAGCATGTCGCCTACGTTTCACGGGGCTACGGCCGAAAAACCAAAGAAACCCGCGTCGTCCACGTGGACGATCGCGCCGAAGAAGTCGGCGACGAAGCCCTCATGGTTCGCCGGCACTTTGGGCACTCCACGGACGTCGAGGTCATTGTCGCCCACAGAAGACGCGAGGCCTTTCCGCTCCTTCCCGCCAAATGCCCTGTTCTTTTAGACGACGCCCTGCAGCACTGGGATTTGCGCGCACCCGTCTCGGTGCTGATCTGTCCCTACGGAAAGTGGTACACTGAGGAAAAAGTCCTACCCGCAGGTCCCTTGCGGGAATCCCCTCAGGCAGCCGAGCGTGCCTCCGCCGTATTAATCACACGCTGCCCCTATCCCCTCGATGCGCATGAAAAACTGCGCATCTCCCAACACTTAGGCTTGAGCAAGCAGCAAAAACTCTTTGCGGCGCAAGAAGTTATGGGCGAGCCCCAACCGGTCTGGGGAGCACCTGCTTGGCGGGGCGATGAGTCTGCCTTGGTCTTTTCGGGCATTGGTGAACCCACTGAATTTGAAGCCTTCAGCGCCCACTCCGACCGCTTCCCCCAAGGAGGTGTTGCGGCCGTCACCTTGCGGTTTGACGACCACCAAGACCTCGACGAGGAGCGGTGCACCGAAATTGCCGCCGCCGCTTTCCAAGCCGGTTGCAATGCCATTCTTACGACGTCCAAAGACCTTGCCCGCCTCACCGAAAAGCCCAAAAGCTGGCAGAATTTAAACGTTTACCGCATCCCCCACGAAGCGGACCTTGGGTCCGACGAAATTCCCTTCCTCCAATGGCTGCAAGAGCAATGGAAGGCCCACGGATACCGCGTACCTTTGCCCCTATGAGCGACGCCGTTTCTACGACCTATGAGGCCGTCATTGGCCTAGAAGTTCACGTACAGATGAACACCAAGTCCAAAGCCTACTCCAAGGATGGCTACGACTACGGAGCGGCCCCCAATACCCAAGTATCCCCCATCACCCTGGGCCACCCAGGGACCTTGCCCAAAGCCAACATCGGCGTGGTGCGCAATGCGGTGCGCTTGGGATTGGCCTGTGGCTGCAGCATTCGGGAATACAACTCCTACGCTCGAAAAAACTACTTCTATCCGGACTTGCCCAAGGGCTACCAGATTACCCAGGACCAAACCCCCATCTGTACAGGCGGTGGCGTTTGGATTTCGTCCGATACGGTGGCGCCCAAGCAAATTGGACTGACGCGCATTCACATGGAGGAAGACACGGGGAAGTCCATCCACGATTTGGACCCCTTTCACACCTTGCTGGATTTGAACCGTGCAGGCGTTCCCTTGCTTGAAATTGTGTCCGAGCCTGACTTCCGCAGCGGCGAGGAGGCCTACCTCTACTTGCAGGAGATCCGCAAGCTGGTCCGCTATTTGGACATTTCGGACGGCAATATGGAAGAAGGATCGCTGCGTTGCGACGTCAACATTTCTATCCGCCCAAAAGGCCAAGCCAAATTTGGCACCAAGGTGGAAGTGAAGAACTTGAACTCCTTTCGAAACGTTCAGCGCGCCATCGACTACGAATTTCAGCGCCAAAGCGAAGTCTTGAACGCCGGCGGCAGCCTGCACCAAGAAACGCGCACCTTTGACGCCGCCAAAGGCAGCACCACCGCGATGCGTAGCAAGGAAGACGCCAACGACTACCGCTACTTTGTGGAGCCCGATTTGGCTCCCGTGCGCGTGACCGAAGCGTTTAAAACGGCTGTAGCGGAGGCCATGCCCCCACTCCCCCAGGCCTTGCTCAAGCGCTACCAGGAAGATCTGGGTTTGAGCCGCTACGATGCGCTCCTCTTGACTGAATCCAAAGAAACCGCCCTCTACTTTGAAGCGCTCCTCGCCCAAGGCTGCCCCGCCAAAGCGGGCGCCAACTGGTTGATGGGGCCCGTTCAAGGCTACCTAAACGAGCGTGCCATGGACTGGACCCAATGGACCCTTCCTGCCTCGAGCCTGAACGCGTTGATCCACTTAGTGGAGGACCGTACGGTGAGCTTCTCTGCCGCCGCGCAGCAACTTTTCCCCGCCCTAATGGAGCGCCCCGAGGCCTCGCCCAAATCCTTGGCCGAGGAACTAGGTCTAGTCCAAGAATCGGACGAGTCTGCCCTCATGGCCCACGTGGATGCCGCCTTGGCCGCCTTCCCCGATAAAGTAGCCGAATACCAATCCGGCAAAAAAGGCCTGCTGGGCCTCTTTATGGGTGAAGTCATGAAGCGCAGCCGCGGCGCGGCCGACCCTTCAGTGGCTACCAAATTGCTCAAGTCTCGCCTTGGCGACTGAGCGCAAATTCTCTAGATCATGAAAAAACCCTTTCTACGCGCGTCCCTGTGGGCCGCCCTCATCCTTGGAGCTGCTACGGCCTGCACCAACGATGCAGCCGAGGTCAACTTGGCCATCGAAGGCGCAACAGAGGCTATTGTGGTTCGCATTGAAGGCGACCACAGCGTACCGTTTGACACTGTAGCAATCGTGGACGGGCATTTGGCGTTGAACCTACCTGTGGACAGCACGCTGAACACCTTTTATTTCCTACTCTTCGACACGGGCGGCAGTTTGCGTTTGGGCATTGCCCCAGGCGACGAAATTGAAGGAACGGTAGATGCAACCACCCCATTGACCGAATACAGCCTCACGGGCTCCGCAATGAGCGAGCAACTCTTGGCCTTGTACCGCCCGGTGTTGACCTCCTCTCGCCTGCTGGACTCTTTGGACGTGTTTCGCCAGAATCGACGCACCGACAGTGCGGATGTGATGCTCGAGCGTGAGAATCGCCATTTTGAGCTGCTGCAAGCGCGTTACTTGGTGCACCGCGATGAAATTCAAGCGGTCATCGCCCAAGACAGCACCAACCTGTCCAACGTCTTCGCCTTCTTCCAGCAGGTAGGCCAAGTGCCTATCTTCCGTCCCGGTGTTGACATGGCCGTTATGCAGACCTACGCCACGGTCATTCTAGAAGCGCATCCCAGGCATCCTTTAGCCCAAATCTTCGCTCAAGAAGTGATGCGCATGGCCAACGCTCCTGCGCAGCCAGAGCGTCGTTAAGGCTTTCGTCCTAGTGCCCGTTTACTAGCACTACCCAAATAAAAAAGCCCCGGCCGTGGCCGGGGCTTTTTGTTTGCCTTGAACGCAGGCTTATTGGATCACGATGACCTCGCTGGCGGCTATGCCGTTTTGCGTGCGGGTCACGAGGTAGCTGCCTTTCGCCAAACCTTGTACGTTGATCGTCACGTTCTCCATGCCCGTAGGGATGCGCTTGAGATCCATGCGGCGAACCACGCGGCCGTCCAGGGTGCGCACCGATACGTGCACTTCGCCATTGGCTTCCACAGGGACTTGGATGCGCTCCGTAGCAGGGTTGGGGTACACACCCAACTTCAAACCTTCGTTGGCCGTAGGACGCTCGTCTACACTCACAGGACGGCTCGTCGCCGTAGACGTAGTGTGGAAGAGACCGCGGCCGTGGGTTGCGATAAAGAAATCGCCTTCCATGGAGCTGCTTCCAGGAGCATTGGGGTCGTAGTTTTCGTTGGTGCGGTACTGCTCAATCTCAAATACAGGGATACGTGCCATACCATCGTTTTCTTCCGTGTAGGTAGGTGCACCGCTACTGAGGTTGTCCGTCATAAAGACACCCCACTCGGTTCCCACCACCAAACGGTTGCTGTTGCCTTTATCGAAGGAGATGGCATAGGCAGGTACGTTGGGCAAGTTGCCTTGCTTGGGTGAGAAGGTAGGCGTACCAGCCAACGCATTGGTAGACACGTACACAAAGTTGGTATTGCCATAGTTGCCCAAGGAAACGGCCACGCGGTTGGCATCGCTTGGATCGACATCGATTCCCGTAACAACGCGGTTGGGGAAGTTGCCAATTTGGGTAACGGTCAAAACGTAGCTGTTCACACTGTCAATACTCGCCTCGCTCTTCGAACGTGCTTGCTGCAAGTTGGAGATGCGGTAGACACGGCCGTTGGTCGTACCCACGAAGAGGTGATCGCCATCGTTGGAAATCTTCATGTACTGAGGTGTGGTTCCGTAGCCCAAGTGCGCAATCTGCCACCATTCGGTGCTGCCAAATTGGTGCACTTCTCGAGTCATCCAAATTCCGCCGATGGTGGGGTACACCGCATCGCTCCAAGAGCTCAAGCCCGCGAAGAACATGGACTGAACGGGATCTTGCGTCTTGAAGTTATCGCCCACATTCATGATGCTCGTCGTGGTGACTTCAATCGGCAGGCCGCCAATCGCAGATGGAAGGGTAAGGTCGGAACCTGCGGGCAAGAAGACATCACAGGTCATGATGACTTCGGCCAAAGGCGCAGACGTAAAGGTCACTTCAAAGTAGCCTGAGTCCGCCACAAAGAATCCTGAGCCATCTGTGCTGCTGATGTTGCCTTGCGCATCTGCGGTCAAGGTGACGGGACCTGCCACCACTTGGAAGGTGGCACCGAGGTATTCGGCTGCCTCTTGGCCGTGGCGCATTTTACCTTTAAATACTTTCTTGATTCCGTCGCCGTAGCCCATAGAGCGGAGTGCAGGCAACAACTCAAAGTTCACCGAGTCTTCAGAATTCACGTCGTTGGCAGTTTCCCAAAGCTCAAAAGGCATCATCCAGTTGGACAAGGGGAAGCCACGCTGTGAAGCGAGGTTCATCACGGGTGAAGCAAAAGAGCTCCACGATGCACCTTCGTTGTCTGAGCGGTAGAAGTTTCCATTCTGCGTTTCCGCAAACATAACTTTAGGACGCAACCACGAAATATCGGAGTGACCACCGTCACCGCCGAAGAGATCTTTGGCCCCGTTTGGAGATACCAAGGTTCCATCGAGGTAGGACGTACCGTTGTCTTGGCAACCGCCAATCAACTTACGGTCCTTGCCCACGCCAAATCCAAAGTATTGGAAGGTGGTGTAGCCCAAGTTCCGCTCCGTCCAAGTCTGGCCGTGGTCCGTAGACTTGAATACACCGCCGTCGTTGGACGCGTATGCCACGTTCGGGTTGTTGGGATCAAACACGAGCTCGTGGCTGTCCGCGTGGAGATAGTAGGGGTTTCCGCCGCCAAAGTTGTTCAGGGTGCTTACCTGGCTCCAACCTTGGTTCAATTCCCACTGCCAAACGGTGATACCGCCCAACCAGATGTGGTCTTTGTTGGACGTAGAAACGGCGAGCAAGAGGTCATAAATGCCCTGACAGTACTGTCCGGAACCAGAGCCGTTGCACAAAGGATCAAAGTTGTTACCGCGCTGACCAATCTTAGACCAGGTCGTACCACCGTCCGTAGATCGGTAGACCGCGGCCAATTTGCTGCCGTTGGTTTGGACCACGTATACGTAGTTCTCATCCTGCGGGCTAATCGCATAGCGCATGCGGCTACCCGTACGACGAGGCAGGCTCGTAGCCGTAACGACAGGCGAGGAAATTTCATTGAAGGTGCTACCGTCCGAAGAGTACATCGTTTGGCCCGAACGGTTCAAGAAAATCTTGCCGGTCACAGAAATGGCAAAGTCGGTAATGCCGCCCGTCAACAACGTCGTCCAGGTAGCACCCCCATCCGTGGACTTCTTAAAGCCCGTATTGGTCGCAGCGTAAATGGTGTTTGCATCCGTGGGGTGTGCTGCGATATCCGCTACCGCAGACCAATCGCCACTGCCAGAAACGCTAGCAGGCGTCGTGGAGGCCAAGTGCGTGAAGGTGTTTCCACCGTCAGTGGATTTGTAGATACCACCGCCTGCGAAGTTAGGTGTCGTATTCTGACCCGTACCGCCATAGCCCAAGAAGATCTCACCGGTACCGTAGTAGATGTCGCCGTTAGACGCTTGGGTAATGGAAGCCACCGATTGGTTGGCGCCGGGATCGCTCACCACGTTCCAGGTTGCGCCGCCGTTTACGGATTTAAATAAACCGCCACCGACGGAACCTGCAAACACATGCGCCGAATTGTTCTTGTCCACCAAGAGCGCACGGGTTCGGCCACCGGAGTTGTCTGGACCTTTGCTGTCCCACATCAAGGTGCTCGTTTTGGCCAAAGGCATGGAGAGCAAGTCTTGCCACTCTTGGGCCACTCAGGCGGGATCAATCTCACCCGTTACACCGTTTGCGCGGAGCATGTGCAAGTACTCTTGCGCACCGGCAAAGGACTGGCTTGCCTCCACGTGGCGGGGGCTGTAGCGGGCTTGGGGGGAAGATGCAGGGAAGAAAGAAACAGCGGTGAGGGCTGCAACTCCAAGGGAACCTGCGATATAAAGCTTCGTACGTGTTTGCATCGTTCGGATGGTTTTCAATTCGTTAAAAATAAGGCGTAAATCGCTTACAGAATGTGTTTTTCCGCGTGATAGGAGGATCTAACTAGAGGACCGGACTCTACATGGATGAATCCGAGGGCTTTGGCCTCTTCTTCAAGCTGTTGAAAGACCTCCGGTTCAACAAAGTTTTGGACCGGCAAATGCTTCGGGGTTGGCTGCAGGTACTGTCCCAGCGTGACGACGTCCACGCGGGCTTCGCGGAGCTCGTGCAATGACTCGCGTACCTCGTCTACCGTTTCGCCCAAGCCGAGCATGATACCCGTTTTGGTGCGGTGAGCGCCGTTGTCCTTGAGGTACTTCAGCACGGCTAGGCTTCGGTCGTACTGCGCTTGGATGCGCACTTGGCGGGTCAAGCGTCGGACCGTTTCCATGTTGTGCGAAATCACTTCAGGCGCGGCTTCAAGAATGCGATCGAGCTGCGATTCGTTGCCACGGAAGTCTGGAATGAGCGTCTCCATGGTGGTTCCAGGGCTAATGCGCCGAACGGCTTTAATCGTTTCGGCCCACAGAATGGATCCCCCATCAGGCAAATCGTCGCGATCCACTGACGTCAAGACCGCATGCTTCACTTTCATCAGCTTGATGGAGCGACCCACGCGGTCTGGTTCGTCCCAATCCACAGGAAGGGGACGGCCTGTCGCTACGTTGCAGAACCCACAGCTTCGGGTGCAGATATTGCCCAAAATCATAAAGGTTGCCGTGCCTTCGCCCCAGCATTCGCCCATGTTGGGACAGTGGCCGGATTCACAGATGGTGTGCAGTTTGTACTGGTCTACCAAGGAGCGCACGTGCTTGTAGTTTTCCCCGGTGGGGAGCTTGACGCGGAGCCATTTGGGCTTTCGCGTTGGCGTGGTCGTAGGAGTGGCCGTTTCAGACATGTTAGATTAACCTAAAGATTCGGATTTTGTTTGCGCTAACCAGCCGTCAATTGTTTCGCCACGCACCTCAAAATGGCTCACATTCGCCACCGCCTTTCCGTTCTGAACAAACAGCAATTGCGGACTCTCGTGCCAAACACCGTAGCGCTCGGCGATGTGATTCGAAAGACTGCGGGATTCAATCACTTTGACGAGGGCAAGCTCGGGGGCGTTCACGGGCGCTTCGTAGCGGGCCAAAAGGCGTTCGGCCTGCGTGCTGATAGGACAACGGGTGCTGTGCTTGAAAATCAAGAAGCCCCGGTCTCCCGAGGCTGCCTCTAGGGCCAGCAGTTCCGTCTCCGTGCTGAGAACGGAGCCGATCATTTAAGCCGTAGGAAGTGCCGATGCAGTCACAGAAGCCGAACCAATAAAGGCCGGACACTTTTCCGCGGAACCGCAGGAAGCCAAACCAGCAACGAAGAGCACAACGAGGGCAAGCGCAAATAGACGTTTCATCCGATGGAATTTGTTCAAAAATACGACTTTCGCAGTATGCATCCGCTCTCCCCCCCTTCTGCCTGGAAAATCGCGCTCGAATCTGCGTTGGGAAGCACCGGTTTAGCCGCCTTGCTGGACCGAATGCAGTCCGCCTACGCCTCCGCCACCGTCTACCCACCCGCCGACCAGGTCTGGGCTGCCTTGGAGGCCGTGGCGCCGGAGGACGTGAAGGTGGTGATTCTCGGGCAAGACCCCTACCACGGAGCGGGCCAAGCCCATGGCTTCGCCTTTTCCGTCCCTCCCGGCTGCCCCATCCCCCCTTCCCTGCGCAACATTTTTAAAGAATACGTGCAAGACACCGGCTATGCCTCCCCGAGTTCAGGCGACCTCCGAGCCTGGGCCCGGCAGGGGGTGCTCCTCCTCAATACCTCCTTGACGGTGGTGGAAGGCCAACCCGGAAGCCACAGCACGTGGGACTACGGGGCACTCACCGCTGGCCTGCTGCACTATTTGAGTACGACGAGCGGTCCCAAGGCCTTCTGGCTCTGGGGCAAGCACGCTCAAAAAGCCGGTCGCTCCATCGTCCCAGGGGACCATCTCATCGTGGAATCCGCCCATCCTTCTCCCCTCGGCGCCTACCGGGGATTCTTTGGCTCTCAGCCCTTTAGTCGCAGCAATGCTTTTTTTGAACAAAAGGGACTTTCGCCCGTGGAGTGGTGTTTGGAGGGCTTACCTTTAAGGCTATGACCAACACCCTCATTCTTTTGTTGCTGGTCGTCCTCACGGCCGCCTCTTTTTATGCTATTTGGTTGCAGCGCCAGCGCAGTGTAGCGCCTGATTCTTCGGGCGAGGCCGAACGCATTTCGGAACTCGAACGCGCCCTCCGCGAGGCTGAACTCGAGGTCGCGCGTCTGCAGGAGCGCCTCCAAAATTTGGAAGGTCAAAAAGCACAGCTCAGCCAGGAATTCAAGCTGGTCGCCCACGAGGCCTTACAAGCCCAGACAGAAGCTTTGCAAAAGCAGATGAAGGAAGCAAATTCGGCGCAACTTTCGGTCATTCTGGCCCCCTTCCGCGAAAAATTGGACCTCTTTGGCCAACGCGTGCAAGACACCCACGAGAAGGGCCAGCGCGAGCGCATTGAACTGAAAACGGAGGTCACCAAACTGGTCGAGCAAAACGAAAAACTAAAGAACGAAGCCAACCAACTGACCAAGGCCCTACGCGGCGATGTGAAAATGCAAGGCAACTGGGGTGAAATGGTGCTGGAACGCCTATTGGAACGCACCGGCCTCACCAAGGGCCAGGAATACAGCGTCCAAGAGAGCATCACCACGGAGGACGGGAAGCGCTACCAGCCTGACGTCGTGCTCCACCTGCCGGAAAACAAGCACATTATCGTTGACTCCAAAGTTTCGTTGGTCGCCTACGAGCGCTTTGTGAACGCTGACAGCCCGGAAGAACAAGCGGTGGCCCTCAAGGAACACATTACCTCCATTAAGAACCACATTCGTGGACTCAGCGAAAAGAACTACCAAAACCTCTACGGGGTCTCCTTTGATTTTGTAAGTCTTTTTGTGCCCATCGAGGGCGCCTACTCCGTCGCTCTTCAAGCCGAACCTAGCCTCTACCAGGAAGCCTTTGACAAGAACATTGCCCTGGTGAGCGCCACGAGCCTCTGGTCCACCCTTCGCACCGTCGGCACCCTTTGGCGCCAAGAACGCCAAAATGCCAACGTGCAAGAAATCATCCGCCAAGCGTCCGATCTCTACGACAAGTTTGTAGGTTTCTCGGAAGAGTTAATCAAAGTGGGTAGCCAAATGGACACCGCCAAACGGAGCTACGAAAACAGCATGAAAATGCTCGTGGAAGGAAAAGGCAATTTGGTGCGTCGCACGGAAAACCTGCGTGTACTTGGCCTTAAAAACAGTAAATCGGTGCATCCCAACCTTGTGGACCGCGCCATGGACGCCGCCTCTTCCGAGGAAGAATCCAGCGATACCCCTAGCTAAATGGAAGGAATGATTTACGGGGTGCACCCCGTGCTCGAAGCGCTCGAATCGGGCCAAGAAGTAGACCGCATTTTTGTGATGCGCGGACGTCAAGATTCGGTCAATCCTGTCCTGGAAGCGGCCAAAGCACGCGGCATTCATGTGAAATTTGTGCCCGTTGAAAAACTGCAGCGCCTTACCAAGAAGAACCACCAAGGGGTCATTGCATTCCTAAGCGCCGTCAGCTTTGCCGAACTTGACCACGTCGTAGGCGACTGCTACGAACGCGGCGAAACACCCCTCATTGTCGTGCTAGACCGCGTCACAGATGTGCGCAACGTTGGAGCCATTGCGCGAAGTGCCGAATGTTGCGGCGCCCATGCCCTCGTGATCCCCGAGCAGCAATCCGCCCCCATGAACGCCGACGCCGTTAAATCCTCCGCCGGCGCCCTGCTCCGCTTGCCCATTTGCCGCGTTAAAAACCTCTCGCACGCCCTCGCCGACCTGGAGAACAGCGGCCTCTCCATCGTGGGCTGCACCGAAAAAGGCGATTCTCTCCTGGCCGAAGCAGACTTTACGCTTCCTGTCGCCCTGGTTATGGGGTCCGAGGAGGACGGCATTTCCCCCGCCGTTTGGAAAGGCTGCCGAACGCATGCCAAAATCCCCACCGTCGGCGAGCTGGGTTCCTTAAACGTTTCCGTTGCTGCCGGCATGGCCTTGTACGAGGTGCTGCGGCAGAGAGGTTAAAGGGTTTAAGGGTATAAGGGTTTAAGCGTGCTTCGCACTGTTTGTTCGTACGTTGGTTTGCTTGTTGGTTGGTTAGGATGCGTGATTCCCCCTAGCCTCCTAGCGCTCGGGTTGCGCCCGAGCACTCAAGCGCGCCGCAGGCGTTCCCTAGCTCTCTAGCTTCCTAGCGATCGGGCTGTGCCCGAGCTCCCTAGCCCAAACGCGCCTGCAAAGCCGCCAATTTGGCCTGACTGTCGCTGACTTTTTTGCGCTCGATCTCAATGACTGCCGGAGGGGCATTGTTCACGAAGCCGGGATTGCTGAGTTTCTTTTCAATGGACGCGATAAAGCCGGTGTAGTAGGCGATGTCTTTCTCGATTTGGGCGCGGTCTTCATCGCTCAAAGCCGTTTCTTCGGCGGAGAACACTAGGAAGTACTCGCGGGTGCCAGCAAGAAGCGCCAAGGCGCCTTCAGGTACTTCGGAAGAGGCTCCGGGCGCGTTGACCAGCTTTTCTACGACAGGCAAACCGTAAGGTGCTTCGCCTTTGAAGCGAAGGTCCATGGGCTGCTTGAAGGACAGATTGCGCTCCTTTCGAACGTTGCGAAGGGCCACGATGAGTTCTTCGACATGCGCAAAGGCCGCAAGTTGATCGCGGTCGCTGGTACTAGGTTCGGGCCAGTCTTGAAGGTTCAAGAAACGGTCCGAATCCACCTCGCGCAGCACGTGCCACACTTCCTCCGTGATGAAGGGCATAAAGGGATGCAGGGCCTTCATGAGAGCCTCAAAGAAATCCACAGTTTTGGCGAGTACTGGCGCCGCAATGGGCTCACCGTAAGCAGGCTTCACCATTTCGAGGTACCAGGAGCAGAAATCGTCCCAAATCAGCTTGTACAAGCGCATCAGGGCATCGGACAATCGGTACTTCTGGAAATCGTCTTCGAGCTGAGTGAGGGTTTCGGAGAGCACTTGCTCAAACCAGGTCATCGCCCAAGCAGAGGCCGCATCGACCTCCCCATCTCCGGCTTCCCAGCCTTTGACAAGGCGAAGCGCGTTCCACACCTTGTTGGAGAAGTTTCGGCCTTGGAGGCAGAGGTCTTCATCAAACGGCAAGTCGTTCCCTGCGGGAGAGCTCATCAGCATGCCCATGCGGACGCCGTCGGCGCCATATTGCTCAATACAAGCCAACGGATCGGGCGAGTTGCCCAGAGACTTGGACATTTTGCGGCCTTGTTTGTCGCGAACGATGCCGGTGAGGTAGACTTTTTCGAAGGGCTTCTTACCCGTGTATTCGTAGCCCGCCATCGCCATGCGTGCCACCCAGAAAAAGAGAATTTCGGGAGCCGTGACGAGGTCTTGGGTGGGATAGTAGTAGTCGAGTTCGGGATTGTTGGGATTATTGATACCATCAAAAACCGAAATAGGCCACAGCCAGCTGGAGAACCAGGTGTCCAAACAATCTTCGTCTTGGCGCAAATCGCTCGCTTGAAGGCCACTGTTGCCGCTGGCCTGGCGTGCCTTCTCCAAGGCCTCTTCCACCGACAAGGCAACGACAAAATCCTCCTCACCCTCGCCGTAGAAATACGCAGGAATCTGATGGCCCCACCAAAGCTGGCGCGAGATGCACCAGTCCTTGACGTTTTCCATCCAGTGGCGGTAGGTGTTCTTGAAT
>CAXRFY010000116.1:0-5541 GCA_964229925.1 Schleiferiaceae bacterium | reverse complement strand
TGCACGCCAAGAGGCCGGCCGACTGGGCGGTATTGGCAGCTGCGGGCGCGAACTCTGCTGCAGCACCTGGCTGAAGGACTACCGTTCGGTGTCTACCAGTGCCGCGCGCTACCAGCAGCTCAGCTTGAACCCCACCAAGCTGGCGGGCAACTGCGGCAAGCTGAAGTGCTGTTTGAACTACGAATTGGACCAGTACGCCGAAGCCTTGAAGGCCTTCCCCAAGTCGCAAAAAGTTCGGACCAAGAAAGGCCGAGCGGACGTGCAGAAAATGGACATCCTTACCGGTATGGTGTGGCTGGCCTACCGCGATGAGCCCGGCCGTTGGGTTGCAATGAAGGCGGAAGACTTTTCGGAAATGGTCGCCATGAACCAGCGCGACGAAGAGCCCGCATCGCTCGAAGAAAAAGAGGTCAAAGTCTACATCGAGACCACCGAGCCCGAGCTTTTACAGCCCGAAGAAGATAGCCTGACCCGCTTTGACCGTCCCAAGGGCGATGGGCGCGGCAAAAACCGCAAACGCGGCGGCAAAAACCGCGACCGTCCCCGTGGCCCCAAAGCCAGCGCGGAAGGAGCTCCCGCGGGCCAACGCAGTGACAATCGCCCTGCTCCAACGGCGCAAAACGCTGCAAACGCCGCAAGCGGAGATCAAACCCGCAGCGAAAAACCTCGAGGCAACCGCCGACGCGGTGGCCGCAACCGTTCGCGCTCTAATTCCTCTGATACCCCCCGTCCGAGTGAAAGCTAAGTCTCTGTTGGCCCTCTTCGTCGTGAGCCTCGCCGCCTTGGCCTGCCAGGAGGGGCCTTTGGTCCAATCGGTGACGTCTTTTTCGGAAGATCAATGGTACCAAGACAGCGTGGTAACGGCAGACGTCAACGTGACGGACACCCAAGCGGTGTACCGCGTGAGTTTTCAAATTCGGCACACGGCCAGCTACCCCTACAGCAATGTGTATCTGTTTCGGGAGATTAGGTCCGCCCATCAAACCGAATACCAAGACACGGTCGACATTCGTTTAGCGAATGAGGCGGGCGCTTGGAACGGCAGCGGTGTGGGCGCGTTGAAAACCTTGGAACTGCCCTACCGCCAAGCGGGCCTGCGCTTCCCCAAGCCGGGCACCTACCGGTTCCGCTTCCAGCATGGGATGCGCGACGAGCCGCTGGTGGGCATTCGGGACTTTGCGCTGACCATTGAAAAAGAAGAAGAACTTACGGAAAACTAAGATGGCACCTACGGATACGGATTTTCGCACCTACGTCAAGTACTTCTGGATCCTCGTGTTTGGGGCGCCCCTCGCCTTGGTTCTGGCGCTGCTGTTGACTTGGGCCGGACTCTTTGGCGAACTGCCTTCCACGGAAGAAATTGCCAACCCCAAGAGCTTTTTGGCCACGGAAATTCTGTCCGCCGACGGCAAGCAAATCGGAACCTTCTTCATGGAGAACCGCGTCCATGCGGACTACAGTGAACTACCCGCGCACCTGATCAATGCCTTGATTGCGACGGAAGACGAGCGCTACCGCGACCATGCGGGCATTGACTTTAGAAGTTTGGGCCGTGCCGTCGCCACCCTGGGTACCGGCGGTGGGGGCTCTACCATCACCCAGCAGCTGGCCAAGCAGATGTTCCACGGCGAGGGCTCCAGCAACATTTTTGCCCGCGTCATCCAAAAGCTCAAAGAGTGGGTGATTTCCCTCCAGTTGGAGAGCAATTACTCCAAGGAGGAAATCATCGCGATGTACTTCAATCAGTTTGACTTCCTGTACCAAGGGGTGGGCATTCACAACGCGGCTAATGTCTACTTTGGCAAACTGCCTTCCGATCTCCACGTGGAGGAGGCGGCTATGCTGGTGGGCATGTTCAAGAATCCTTGGTCCTACAATCCCGCGAAGTCGGACCGCCAGGATGTCGCTTTAGCGCGCCGAAATACCGTCCTGCGCCAAATGGAACGCAACGATTTCCTCACGGAGGAAGAAGCGGACAGCCTCGTCGCCCTTCCGTTGGTCTTGAGCTTCCAGCGTCAGGGACACGACCAAGGCTTGGCCCCCTACTTGCGCGAATACATCCGCTCCTACATGAAGGACTGGATCGCCGACCACCCCAAGCCCGACGGTAGCACCTACAACCTCTACACCGACGGCCTGAAGATCTACACCACCATCGACAGCCGCATGCAGCGCATGGCCGAAGAAGCCGTGGAGCGCCACTTGACCAACCTCCAAGGGCTGTTCTTCAAACAAATTTCCAAGCGCAAAGCGGGTCCCTTCTACTTCCAGGGAGGCGACTCCTATGCGGAGGGCCAGAAAATCATCGCCCGTGCGATGCGTCAAACGCCCCGCTACCGCCACTACCGGGATTCGGGCTGGTCAGACGAGCGCATTGTGAAGGAATTCAAGACGCCCCGCGACATGAAAATCTTCGCCTGGGGCGGGGATCGCGACACCGTCCTCAGCCCATGGGACTCCATCCAATACTACAAGAGCATCTACCAAGCCGGTCTGCTCAGCTTGGAGCCCCAGACGGGCTTCATCAAGGCCTGGGTGGGAGGCATTGACTTCCGCCACTTCAAGTACGATGCGGTCAAGCAAGGCCGCCGCCAGGTCGGATCTACCTTCAAGCCCTTTGTCTACGCCGCGGCCATTGCAGACAAGAAGTATTCGCCCTGTATGCAGGTGCCCAACATCCAAACCTGCATTGAGGCCGGCCAATTTGGGTTGCTAGAACCCTGGTGTCCCTCCAATTCGAACGATGAATACGGTGGGGTCCTCACCTTGAAGCAGGCTATCGCCGGTTCGGTGAACACGGTCACGACCTACTTGATGAAGCAGATCGGCCCCCGCCCGGTCATTCAAATGGCCAAAGCCTTGGGCGTGACCTCGGACATCCCCGAGGTTCCCTCTATCGCCCTGGGGACCGTCGACCTCAGCATCTTTGAGCTGGCCGGCGCCTACACCGCCTTTGGCAACCAAGGCCTCTACACCGAGCCCATCGTCATGCTCCGCATTGAGGATAAAAACGGCGTCGTCCTGGACGAATTCGCCCCCGAAACCCGGGAAGTCTTCTCTCCCGAAATTGCCTACACCATGGTCAACCTCCTCCAGGGCGTGACCCAGAGCGGTACCGGTGTTCGCCTTCGCCACACAGGAGCGGGCTACGGCAGCTACGTAACGGGCTATCCCTACGGCTTTGACAACCCCATCGCGGGCAAGACGGGAACGACCCAAAACAACTCCGACGGCTGGTTTGTCGGCATGGTGCCCAACTTGGTGACGGCCGTTTGGACCGGCTGTCAGGACCGTTCTGCCCACTTCGGCTCCACCACCTACGGACAGGGCGCTACGACCGCTTTGCCCATCTGGGCGCTGTACATGAAGGACGTCTATACCGTCCCCGAATTAGGCATTCGACGCGACGGCTTTGATCGCCCCGATGGCCCCATTACAATACCCTTGGATTGTGCTACATTCTTGGCGGAATCCGCTGAATTGCGCGATGAGCGCTCCGAATACAACTAAGCATGATTAAAAAAGTAGTCCCCAACGCCCAAGCCGCTGTGGACGGCATCGCGGACGGCATGACGGTCATGTTCGGCGGATTTGGCCTCTGTGGCATCCCCGAAAACGCCATCGCCGCCGTGCGCGCCACCGGGGTAACCGGCCTCACCTGCATCTCCAACAACGCAGGTGTGGACGGCTTTGGCCTGGGCCTCCTTCTGGAAACGCGCCAAGTGCGCAAAATGATTAGCTCCTACGTGGGCGAAAACGACGAATTCGAACGCCAAATGCTCTCCGGCGAGCTCGAGGTCGAACTCATCCCCCAAGGCACCCTCGCCGAGCGCTGCCGCGCTGCAGGCGCCGGCATCCCCGCCTTCTACACTCCCGCCGGCTACGGCACGGAGGTCGCCGAAGGCAAAGAGGTGCGCATCTTCAACGGCAAGCCCCACATTTTGGAGCACGCCTTCGACGCGCAATTCGCCTTTGTCAAGGCCTGGAAAGGCGACGAAGCGGGCAACCTCGTTTTCAAGGGCACGGCCCGAAATTTCAACCCCATGATGGCCATGGCCGGCCGGATCACGGTCGCGGAAGTCGAGGAGCTGGTCCCGGCCGGCACCCTGGATCCCAACAGCATCCACGTCCCCGGCATCTTTGTCCACCGCATCTTCCAGGGGGACCATTTTGAGAAACGCATTGAACAACGCACGGTCCGCCCGCGCGCCTAAACCCATCCGCCATGGCACTTGACAAAAACGGCATCGCACAACGCATTGCACAAGAGCTCCAGGACGGCTGGTACGTCAACCTGGGCATCGGCATCCCCACCTTGGTGGCCAACTACATTCCAGAGGGCATTGACGTCGAATTTCAGTCCGAAAACGGCATCCTCGGCATGGGCCCCTTCCCCTTTGAAGGCGACGAAGACGCCGACCTCATCAACGCCGGCAAGCAGACCATCACGGCCCTCCCCGGTGCCAGCTTCTTTGACAGCGCCACGTCGTTTGGCATGATTCGGGCCCAAAAAGTCCAGCTCACCGTCCTCGGCGCCATGGAAGTATCCGAAACCGGCGACATCGCCAACTGGAAAATTCCCGGTAAAATGGTCAAAGGCATGGGCGGCGCCATGGATCTGGTCGCCAGCGCCGAAAACATCATCGTCGCCATGCAGCACACCAACCGCGCCGGCGAATCCAAAGTCCTCCCCGCCTGCACCCTGCCCCTCACCGGCGTAGGCTGCGTCAAAAAAATCGTCACCGACCTCGCCGTCCTAGAAGTCGATGCCCAGCGCGGCTTCATCCTGCTCGAACGCGCCCCTGGTGTTTCCGTCGAAGAAATCGTCTCCAAAACCGCGGGTCGTTTGGTCGTGGAGGGGGAGATTCCGGAGATGGTGCTTGGCTAAGGAGCTAGGGAGCTAGGGAGCTAGGGAGCTAGGGAGCTAGGGCTTGGCAAAACAACGGAAAGTCCCGGCGCGCGGCGAAGTTCCACCAAACCGTTCAAGGGTAAAAGAGATTAAGCGTTTAAACGAAAAGCTACAGGGCAAAGCCCGTGCTCTCTAGCCCTCTAGCTACAGCGCGAAGCGCGTGCTCTCTAGCCACAGGGCGAAGCCCGAGCTCTCTAGCTCTCTAGCCCTCAAGCCTTCGGCGCCAACGCCAAGAAGCCCGTCATCAGGGCCCCATTCACTAAGATGAGTTCAAAGCCAAACGTGTATCCCAAAGCAGCGGGCACCCAGATGCTCAGGACGTACGTCAGCAAGGGGCTTGCAATGGCAGCCGCCGGGATCCACCCGGTGTGGGCGGGGCGCTGCGTGGAGATCAAACCGTAGGCGAAAAGGCCGAGCAGTGGGCCGTAGGTGTAGCCCGCGGCGGTAAAGATGTTTTTGATGATGCTGGCGTCCACAAAGGGGCGCGCACAGACAATGAGGGCGGCAACGGCCAGGGTCATGCCGACGTGAACTAGGCGACGCGTTCGGGTCGCTTCTGCCTCAGACTTCGCCTCCACCCCGAGGATGTCGACACAAAAAGAAGTCGTCAGGGCAGTCAGCGCCGAATCGGC
>CAXRFY010000115.1:0-3713 GCA_964229925.1 Schleiferiaceae bacterium | reverse complement strand
GGCGATGCCGCCGAGCCAGGTTCGGCCCTGCAAATCATACGTCGCCGTGTAGCCAAAATTGTCCGACACGGAGCCCGAAAAGGTCGAAAAGCGGTAGACCGGATCGATGCGCGTGGCTTTAGGCGCCACGGGCGTCCAGGTCGTGCCGCGAGACGCCCAATGCGCGTTCACCTCCCCACGCAGGCCTTCGGCACGAGGTAGATCTACTTCCAGCTGACCAACAGGCAATTCAAAGCGCACATAGCGGCCACGTGCTTCGCCCTCTGGCAGGCCTTCAAAGCGAGAAGCCACGGATTTCAAGGCTTCGGGGGAATCCGCCACCCACGTGGTTTTCAGGAAGCCATCGGCACTGAGTTCAAGCTCCAAACGCACGCCCGGGTACAACCCATCGACCGCCGCCGTTGCATACTGCGGGACTTTGGAGGCCCGGCCCGAGGGCAGGAAATACGACAAGTACCCTGGCAAACGCCCTTGGCCCTCGAAGCGACCGGGGCTCGCCCCCTCAAAGTGCTCGGTAAACACAAAGAGTCCTGCAGTGTCGGCATCTGAAGGACCCCGCAAGCTGAATCGAATGCCATCTTTGAGAATCCAGATGCGCGCCGTTTCTGTAGGAAGCTGGGCGAGCACCTCCTCGGGCCACTGCCCCTGGTTGGGGACAAAGCCAAACACCGGCCGGCTGATTTCAGTCGGCTGTGCCTGAGCGAAAAAGCTCAACAAAAGGAATATCCAGAGAATCCGGGATCGCATGCGATCCCGAAGATACGGAGGATGTCAAGGGGATGAGCGGCCAGAAAGGCTGCGCCATGCGTTTATACCCCTAAACGGCGGCTCAGTCCAAATCCAAATCGTCGTCGCCGGCGCCTGAGCCGTCCGACATCAAATAGGCCTTGAGGAATGCATCGAGCTCCCCGTCCAATACGCTGTCCGGATCGGTGCTTTCGGTGCCGGTTCGAACGTCTTTGACCAATTTATAGGGGTGCAAGACGTAGTTGCGGATCTGAGACCCCCATTCGATTTTCTTTTTGCCGGCTTCAATTTCGGAGCGCTTGGCATTGCGGGCCTCAATCTCCATCTCGTACAAGCGGGACTTCAGCAATTGAATGGCCTTTTCCTTGTTCTGCAGCTGCGAACGCGTTTCTGTGTTTTCGATCACGATACCGGTGGGACGGTGCTTCAAGCGCACACCCGTTTCCACCTTGTTGACGTTCTGGCCCCCTGCGCCGCTTGAACGGAAGGTGTCCCAGTCAATTTCGGCCAGGTTGACCTGAATATCAATCGAATCGTCCACCAGCGGATACACATACACGCTTACAAAGGAGGTATGGCGGCGTGCATTGCTGTCAAAAGGACTAATGCGGACCAAACGGTGCACACCATTTTCGCCTTTCAAGTAGCCGAACACGTAGTCGCCTTCAATTTCCAGCGTCACCGTTTTGACCCCGGCTACGTCGCCTTCTTGGTAGTTGAGCTCGCGAACTTTGTGGCCGTTTCGCTCCGCCCAGCGCAGGTACATACGCATCAAAATACCCGCCCAGTCGCAGGATTCGGTACCGCCGGCCCCGGAGGTGATCTGCAGGACGGCCGACATCTTGTCTTCTTCGCCCGAAAGCATGTTCCGGAATTCCAGCGTGCTCAGCTCCTCTTCCAGTTGGTCGGCAATTTGGTCCACTTCCGCTTCCGAAAGCTCGCCCTCGCGGTAAAATTCGACCGAAAGTTCCACCTCACCCAGCATGGCCTCCAGCGCTTCATAGCCCTGAATCCAATACTTCATTTCCCGAATCTTCTTCATGACCTGCTCGGCCTTCTTAGAATCTTCCCAAAAAGACGGATCCGCCGTGCGCTCTTCTTCGTTGGCCAATTGGATGCGCTTTTCATTCAAGCGCAAGTAACTTCTCAGCCCTTTGAGGCGCTCGTGAAAATCCTTGATCTGTTCAGTGGAAACCATGGGGCAAAAGTACAACCTTGAGTACCTTGTAGCCATGATGGACGCTGACTTTCGATCCGATACGGTCACCCGACCGACCCCCGCCATGTACGCCGCTATGGCCGCCGCTCCCGTGGGCGACGATGTACTGGGCGATGACCCCACCGTCAAACGCCTGGAAGCCCTTGCTGCCGAACGCTTTGGCCAGGAAGCGGGCCTCTTCTGCCCCTCCGGCACGATGACGAACCAAATCGCCATCAACGTCCACACCCGCCCCGGCGACGAGGTCATCTGCTCCCATTTGGCCCACATCTACAACTACGAGGGCGGCGGCGTTGCCTTCAACTCCGGCGTGCAAGTCCGCACCGGGGGCGACGCCTACGGCCGCCTGAACGCCGACGACGTGCACCGCCTGGTCCAACCCGAGATGGACGTGCACGCCGCGCCCACCCGACTCGTGGTCCTCGAAAACACCGCCAACAAGGGCGGCGGTACCAGCTTGGGGCTGCCCCTGCTCCGCGAGGTGGGCGACGCCGCCCGGTCCCACAACCTGGCCTACCACCTCGATGGGGCCCGCATCTTCAATGCGCTGGTCCGCGAAGGGGATTCGCCGGAAGATTTGCGCTTTTTTGATTCCGTGTCCATTTGCTTGAGCAAAGGCCTCGGCGCCCCCGTGGGCTCGCTGCTGCTTGGCCCCAAAGACTTTATTGCGGAAGGCAAGCGCATTCGCAAGCGTTTCGGAGGCGGGATGCGCCAGGCCGGATTTTTGGCGGCCGCGGGCATCTATGCCTTGGACCATCATGTGGAGCGTTTGGCGGAAGACCATGCCAACGCCCAACGCATCGACGGTTGGTTGGCACAGCTTCCCTATGTGGTCGAACGCAAGCCCTGCCACACGAACATGGTGCTATTCCGAATCGAAGCGCCGGGCGGCGCGCCTGCGCTGCAGGCGCATTTGGCCAGCCAGGGCATTCGCATCATCGCCATGGACCGGGAATGGCTGCGCGTCGTAACGCACTACGACATCCAGGAGGCACATCTTTCAGCCTTGCACGAAGCACTTAAAACGTTTGCGGCATAAAAGCCTTCGGTAGCATTCCGGTGACATCGAAGCACTTAAAACGTTTGCGGTATAGCTCCAGCCAGGGATGGCCGCTGCGTTCCTCCCACTAGACAGAAGCGCTTAAAACGTGTGCCCATGCATCCCCACCCCCTTCGGCGAGCGCGGGCTTAGGCCGACAAATCCGCCTTGGCTGTTTCAATCTCATCCCAGGTATAGCCCTTGCGCTGGGCGGCGACTAGGGCCGACTGTTCCTCTTGGCGCGTGGCCCAGGGATAGGATTTGGCGAGGAGGGTCGTCAACGTTTGCAGGTAACTTTCGGGATCTAGTTCCGACAAGCCCAGCTGAATGCAACGGGCGGAAACTCGCTTGGCTTTGAGGTGGTGTGTGATTTTCACGCGGCCCCAGCCCTTGGCCCGGTGCTTCCCTCGCACGTAGGTACGGGCAAAGCGCTCTTCGCATAGGAAGCCTTCGCTAATGAGCTCGCCCAGCAAGTCCTCTTGTGCCGCCTGAAGGAGGCCCATCGAACGCAGTCGCTCTTCGACCTCGGACTGGCAGCGCTCTTGGTAGGCGCAGTACTTCCGGATTTGCACCCGGGCCGTTTCGAGGTCGTAGACTTTTTCGCGTTTGAAGGCCATGGGGTAAAAATAAAACAGGCGGCCCGGAGGCCGCCTGTTTGCAAGCATTTGGTTTCGCTTATCCGAGCTTTCGGTTTTGATCGTCCGTGAA
>CAXRFY010000114.1:0-4634 GCA_964229925.1 Schleiferiaceae bacterium | reverse complement strand
GGTGGTCAAGGGCTCAGCAGGGGCGTCGGAGAAATCGCTTTCCAACTCTTCGCCCGCGGCAGAAAGGCGCGCGGTGAAATCGCGTTGGACGTATTCGGTCACGGTTTGCACAAAAGAAGAGGGCAAGCCTTTTTCGCGGTCGCCGCTGCCTTCTTGGTGTCCGGTTCGGACCAAAATCATATTCCGGTGAGGAATGGCCACAATCCACTGGCCCAAATGGCCGCGGTAGGCCACGTAAGGGACAGGAGCCTCCCACTTTTCACCCTCGGGAGCATCTATGGAACCGAGCCAAAAGCTGTAGCCGTAAAAGGCTTCCAAGCCCGGCGTGCTCGCCGTGTACAAGAAGGTGCTGTCGACCAAGACCTCGCCGTTCCAACGGCCGTGCTGGAGCAAGAGTTTGCCCAGGCGGCCGTAGTCGCGGGCCGTAGCATTGAAGCAGCAGTAGGTCAGGGCGTTGCCGCTGTCGTCCAAATGCCAAAAAGCGTCGGACGTGGCGCCCATGGGCCCCCAAAGTTTAGCCGAGGCGTATTCGTGCACCTTCATGCCGGTAGCTGCTTCCAAGCAGAAGCCGAGGAGGGCGGTTGCGCCGGATTGGTATTCATAGCGTTGGCCCACCAGTTCACCCACTTCACAGGCGGTGACGGTGGCGCGCAAGTCTTTGCCGTAGTAGGCTTTGGCCGTGACGCCGAAGGGGTTGTAGTAATCTTCGTCCCAATCTAGGTCAGCTGTCATGGAGCTCAAGTGGCCCAAAGTGAGCTGAGCGGCGCCGGGGCCGTGGAGCTCGGGCAAGAAGTCGGCGGCCTTGGCGTCCCAGCCGGAAAGCTGGCCCTCTTGGATGGCGATTTGGACCAACATCGTCACGATGGACTTGGCCATGGAAAAGGAGTTGGTCTTGGAGTCGGGTCTGACCTTGTTGTCGTAGTCTTCGTAGCGAAGGGTGTCGTTGACAAATACGAGAAAGGCGCCGGTTTCGATGTCGCTTAGAAGGGACTGAAGGGCATCGCTGGGCGCATAGGCCATGTCGAGTTGGACGGGCCAGGGTTGGGGATTCGGAGCGTTCACGGCACCCTGTTCAAAGGACTCCCCGTCAAAAATATTGCTGGTCACATGCCCTTGAAGGTAGGTTGCGTACACCCCCTTGAAGAGGTAACTGTACCAGGAAGCCTGAACCAAGAGGAAGACGATGGCCGCGGCCACCAAGGTTTGCACAATGCGTTTCATAGCGAGAAAGGTAGGAAATCCGGACGTGCTTTGCGCGCTCGGACCAAGGGCGCTTAGGGCTTGAGGCGCTCCCAGGGCCCTTCTTCAAGCTGAATGCCAAAATGGGCCGCAAAGTGGCGCTTGACGTGGGCTTTGACTTCGTCCTCGTCGATGGCGCGCCCCACCTCCAGGTGCAGGCTGGTCACGGCTTTGTCCGTAATTCCACAGGGCACGATGTACTGGAAGTACTTCAAATCGGTATTGACGTTAAAGGCCCATCCGTGCATGGTGACCCATCGGCTGGCCCGAACGCCCATCGCACAAATTTTCCGCGCAAAAGGGGTGCCCACATCCAGCCAAACGCCCGTTTCGCCGGGGCTGCGATCGCCTTTTAAACCATATTCGGCCAAGGTGTCAATGATGACGTCCTCCAAAGTGCGCAGATAGCGGTGGATGTCGGTGAAATGCTCGTCCAAGTCGAGGATGGGGTAGCCCACCAGCTGGCCCGGGCCGTGGTAGGTGATGTCCCCGCCGCGGTTGATCTTGTAGAATTCAATTCCCAAGTCCTTGAGCTGCGCCTCGTTGGCCAGTAAGTTGGCGTAATCGCCACTTTTTCCCAGGGTGTAGACGTGGTTGTGTTCCACGAAGAGGAGGTAGTCGCGGGTAGGGAGAAGGTCGGCGGGAGCTGCTTTTCGGTTGGAAGATTTTCGCTCCAGAGTGTCCGCAAACAGGGCCTCTTGGAAGTCCCAAGCCTCTTGATAGGCCCAGCGGCCAAGGTCCGCAAAGTGGACGGTTCGAGTAGGTTTCTGGGACATTTTCAAGGGGGGCTGTGGGTCTCCGGCAAAAGTACGAAATTGGCACCCGTATGACCGGCCCCCTTCCTTTTGACGCGCTCTCGCTGAGCGACCTGTACCGAATCCTGAATCTCCGCGCCGAGGTCTTTGTCGTAGAGCAGGATTGCCCCTACCAAGATTTGGACGGTAAGGACCAAGCGTCCTTGCACCTTTGGATGGAAGACGAGGTAGGCATGACGGGCTATGCGCGCCTGCTGCCGCCCGGATTGGCCTATCCAGAAGCGGGCATTGGCCGCGTTGTGACGTCCATGCGCGTTCGCCGCTCAGGCCAAGGCAAAGTACTTATGCATGCAGCCATTGCCGAATGCCAAAAACACTGGCCCGACCACGACATCGTCATCATGGCGCAGAGCTATCTGCTGGCCTTTTACCGGGATTTGGGGTTTGTGGAAGAGCGGGCCGAATTCCTAGAAGACGGCATCCCGCACCGCTGGATGCGCCTTACTCATCAAAGCTGACCGTCACCTTGGGGCTGCGGGGCATGCTTTGGCAGGTCAAAATGAAGCCTTCCGCGACCTCGTCGTCCGTGAGCGAATAGTTCATCGCCATTTCCACCTCTCCTTCAAGCACTTTGGCGCGGCAGGTACAGCACACAGCGCCCTTGCAGGCATAGGGTACATCCGCACCAGCGTCTAATGCCGCGTCAAGAATGAAATCCTTGGGGCCTTGGGTGAAGTGGGTTTCTTCTCCGTCCAAAATAACCGTGACTGCGGCATCGCCCGAGGAGGCGGAGGCTGTGCGGGCTTTTTCGGCTGCGGGAGCGGCACTCGTAAAGAGTTCGAAGTGAATGTTCTTGGAGGCAACACCCGCCTGCTCCAAGGCAGATTGTACGCCTTTGATCATGGCTTCGGGACCGCAGAGGAAGTGGCCTGCAGCCTCTTTGACACCGGGGATTTGGGCCGCAAATTGGGCGGCGCGTGTCTCGTCGATACGGCCAAATAGCAAGTCATTGCCTTGGTCTTCGCGGCTCAGCACGTGGTGGACTTCCAGTCGGCCCATGTGGGCGTCTTTGAGGTCCTCGAGTTCGGCCTTGAAAATGATGGAGTTGGTCTTTCGGTTGCCGTAGAAGAGGATGAACTTGGCCTTGGGCGCACGCTCCAAAACCGTCTTCAAGATGGACAGCACGGGGGTAATGCCCGAACCAGCGGCAAAGCCCACATAGGTCTGTTCGTCGGTGGGCTCGATTTCCAAGGCAAAATTGCCCATGGGAGGCATGGTTTCGAGCGTGTCGCCGGCCTTCAGTTCCGTGTTGGCCCATGTGGAGAAAATGCCCTGTTCCACTTGCTTGATGGCCACGCGCAACTCGCCTGAAAGCGGGCTGCTGCACAGCGAATAGGAACGGCGAACCTCCTGGCCGTTGATGGTGCTGCGAAGGGTCAAGTACTGACCGGGCACAAAGGAAAATGTGTCCGCGTTGGGCACCTCAAGCGCTACACTGACGCAGTCGGCGGTTTCGCGGCGCACCTCCAGAACCTTGGCGGAATGAAAGGTGGGTTTCACGCCTTTTTGAGCGGCCTTGGTGGTCAGCAGTCCGGGGAGCGATTCAGCGGTTTTCTTTTTGAAAAATCCCAACATGGTTCAGGGGGTTTTGCGAGCGAATGAGTGAACAAAAGTAGGCTCGGAAGCCTTGTGGAAGAACGCAAATCAACCAACCGTAGTTCAAGCCGGCGTAAATTGCCCCTAAATTCTCACGACCCCATGGGAGAGACGCATTCCATCGAAGATCGCTTTCAAGCCTTTGTAGAGGCTGAGAACAAAGTAGAGCCCAAGCACTGGATGCCAGACGGCTACCGGAAGACCTTGGTGCGCCAAATTAGCCAACATGCTCATTCAGAGGTGGTTGGCATGTTACCTGAGGCGAATTGGATCACGCGAGCGCCCAGCTTGCGCGCCAAACTCATTTTGCTGGCCAAGGTGCAAGACGAGGCGGGCCACGGGCTGTACTTGTATTCGGCCGCGGAAACCTTGGGCACTTCGCGCGATGAAATGATCGGCGACCTGTTGAGCGGCAAGGCGAAGTACTCCTCCATCTTTAACTACCCCACCTTGAGCTGGGCGGATATGGGCGCGATTGGCTGGCTGGTCGACGGCGCAGCTATTGCGAACCAGGTCATGCTCTGCCGAACGTCCTACGGGCCCTACAGCCGCGCCATGGTCCGCATTTGTAAGGAGGAGAGCTTCCATCAACGCCAGGGTTACGAGATTATGATGACCCTCGCCAAGGGCACTCCTGAACAGAAAGAGATGGCCCAAGACGCGTTGAACCGCTGGTGGTGGCCGTCGATTATGATGTTTGGGCCGTCAGACGACAACAGTCCCAATTCGGCACAAAGCATGAAGTGGCGCATCAAGCGCAAGTCCAACGACGAGCTGCGCCAAGAATTCATTGACAAAACTGTCCCCCAAGCGGAATTTATTGGCTTGACGATTCCCGATCCCGACTTGAAGTGGAACGAAGAGAAGGGCCAGTATGATTTTGGACCCATCAATTGGGACGAATTTTTCCAAGTAATTGCGGGAAATGGCCCCTGCAACGCCGAACGCTTGGCAGCCCGCCGCAAAGCCCATGAAGACGGGGCT
>CAXRFY010000113.1:0-5152 GCA_964229925.1 Schleiferiaceae bacterium | reverse complement strand
CGAACAGCGCGCTTTTCCACTTCGGTAATGCCCGAAGGAATACAGATCACCATGCGCAATGAGGGGGTCAGCCACTTGTTTTTCAACACGGGAATGCTCTTGATCATCTCGCGAATCATGTGCTCGGAGGCGACGAAGTCTGCAATTACCCCGTCTTTCAAGGGGCGAACGGTCCGAATGTTCTCATGCGTCTTGCCGTGCATCTGCATCGCCTCGTGGCCAATGGCTAGGATGGCATTCGTCGTTCGGTCCATGGCGACAATCGAAGGCGCGTCCACCACCACTTTGTCGTTGTGAATGATCAGCGTATTGGCCGTTCCAAGGTCAATCGCGATGTCGTAGGTCAAAAAGTCAAACAGTCCCATGGGCGTGTTAGTGTTTAAAGTGACGGATGCCAGTCATGACCATCGCCATGCCTTGGGCATCACAGTAATCCGTGCTCAATTGGTCCTTGATGGAGCCTCCTGGTTGTATAACTGCCCGAATGCCTGCTTCGTATGCAATTTCCACACAATCTGGGAAAGGAAAAAATGCATCCGAGGCCATCACGGCTCCTTCGAGCGAAATTCCAAACGATTCGGCCTTCTGAATCGCTTGTTTCAAAGCGTCCACACGAGACGTCTGGCCGGTACCGCTGGCAATGAGTTGGCGGTCTTTGGCGAGGACGATGGTGTTGCTCTTGGTATGCTTGCAAACGGCCGAAGCAAAGAGCAAATCGTCCACCTCTTGAGCCGAAGGCGCACGTTTCGTGGCGACCGTCAAATCTGCTTCACTGTCTCGGTGGCTATCACGGGCTTGGAGCAGCACCCCGTTCAGCGTGGAGCGTACCAAATGCTGAGGCCATACGCAGGGCTGGCTTTCCAAGATGATGCGGTTTTTCTTGCTCTTCAAGATCTCCAAAGCGGCCACACTGTACCAAGGCGCAATGACTACTTCAAAGAACAAATCGTTCATTTTGGCAGCCGTTTCTTCATCGATGGTCTCGTTACACGCGATCACCCCGCCGAAAGCGGACACCGGATCTGCCGCTAGTGCGCGGTCCCATGCCTGACTCAGCGTGTCCGCGGAGGCCATACCGCATGCGTTGTTGTGCTTGATGATGGCCACGGTGGGGTCTTCGCCGCCTTCCGCACAGAAGAGCATCGCAGCGTCAATGTCCAAGAGGTTGTTGTAGCTGAGTTCTTTCCCGTTGTGTTGGATAAAGAGTTCGTCCAAGTTTCCAATGAACCACGCGGGTTGGTGCGGATTTTCCCCGTAGCGAAGGGCGCGGCGCTCGCCGGGCAGACCGGGGAAGGGCTTGGTTTCTCCGGAAAACCAGGCAGCAATGGCGCCATCGTAGTGGTTGCTCACCTGGAAACTGCGGCCCGCAAAGGCTTTGCGCTGCTCCAAGGTCGTTTGGGCACCTTGCGCTTCCAAGAGGCTCAAGACCTCAGGATACTCCGAGCGCGAAGACACCATCCATACGTGGTGGAAATTTTTAGCACCCGCACGAATCAACGAAATGCCGCCGATGTCAATTTTTTCAATGATGTCCGCTTCCGAAGCACCCGAAGCCACCGTATCCTCAAAGGGGTAGAGGTCCACAATGACCAAATCAAAGCTGGGAATTTCCCGCTCTTGCACCGTTTTGGCATCCTCGGCGTTGTCGCGGCGCCACAAAATGCCGCCAAAAACGTTGGGGTGAAGCGTCTTAACGCGCCCGTCCAAGATGCTAGGGAAGCCCGTAACATTTTCAATAGCGGTCACCGGCAAGCCTTCTCCCTCGATGAAAGACTGTGTTCCGCCCGTCGAAAAGAGCTTCACGCCTGCTTTGTGAAGGGCATGCAAAATGGGGGCAAGACCTTCCTTGTGGTAGACGGAAACGAGCGCGGACTGGACAGGGGTGAAAGCGGACATTGTTCGGGAAAAAAATCAAAAAACAAAGGTAGGAATTCCATGGCATGGACTTTGTAATTTTCAGGTCCCATGCGGAAAATAGTTGCCCTCCTGTCTGAATCTTTACGCTTTGCGTGGATGGCCTTGGTTTCCAACAAGTTGAGGACATTCCTGAGTCTGTTGGGAATTACCATTGGCATCTTCGCGATCATCGCCGTTTATGCCATTGTGGACAGTCTCGAACGAAACATTCGCCAATCCGTGGAAAGCCTCGGCAGCGACGTGGTCTACATTCAAAAATGGCCCTGGGGTGGCGATGGCGGAGAATTCGCTTGGTGGAAGTACTTCCAGCGTCCTGAAGTAGGGATGAATGATTTCAAGCGGCTGACGGCTCGCAGCCCAAGGACCGCCGACTACCTCACCTACATTGCGGGCTCCAGCGAGACCCTCAAGAATGGGAATTCGTCGGTGGAGAACGTGGAGGTCAATGGCATCACCTACCTCTACGGTTCGTTGAATTCGCTTAGCATGGAAACGGGCCGCTACTTTTCGGAAGTGGAGATGGCCTCCGGGAAAAATGTAGTGGTGATTGGGGCGGAAATTGCCGAAGGCCTTTTCCCTGGTGGCAATGCCGTTGGTTCCTCTATCCAAACCCTGGGTAGGCGATTTTCCGTTATCGGCGTATTGCCCAAAGAAGGTTCACGCATGGTCGGTCAATCACACGACACCAAGGCGCTCATCCCTGCAAGCCTCTTCGTGGCCTTAAAAGGGGATGAATTGGGCGGTTCGGCCCTTCAAGCGAAAGCAAAACCAGGATTCAGCACGCTTGAATTGAAAGAAGATCTCCGCATGCACATGCGCGCCATCCGTCGCCTGAAACCCATTGCGGAAGACGACTTTAGTCTGAACGAAACCTCCGTGTTTTCTCAGGGCTTGGACAATATGTTCGGCGCCATTGGCTTAGCCGGCACCGTCATCGGCGGCTTTTCCATCTTAGTGGGTGGCTTTGGCATTGCCAACATTATGTTCGTCTCCGTACGTGAGCGAACGGGCCAAATTGGCATTCAAAAAGCACTCGGAGCTACACGAGCTTTTGTTCTCACACAGTTTTTACTTGAAAGCACCCTACTCTCGGTGGTGGGCGGTTTGGCGGGACTCGTCCTAGTGGCCATCCTCATGGCTGCGGGCACCGCCATCTCTGGATTTGACCTCGCCATGAGCGCCAACAACGTCCTGACCGGGGTCCTCCTTTCAGCCACCATCGGCCTACTCTCCGGACTAGCGCCCGCCTCCATGGCAGCACGCATGGATCCCGTCGAAGCGATTCGCTTTAACCAGTAAGCTTAAAGAAGGAGCGCAACCGCCGCGCAAACCTGCTCCAAATACGCCTGATCTGCCGGGCTAAATGGGTCGCGTTTGTGGCTGTCAATGTCGAGTTGTCCCACAAGTTTTCCGTCCTTGTAAACGGGCACCACAATCTCCGCCTTGGTTTCAATCGAACAGGCCAAGTAATTGTCTTGCGCATGCACATCAGGAACCACAAAGGTTTCGCCGCTTTCTGCTACTTGCCCGCAAATTCCACGGCCGTACGGGATGCGAACATGGTCCGTTTCAGCCCCCACATAGGCCCCTAGGTGCAAGGCCTGATCTGCATCGTCCATCCAATAAAAGCCCACCCAATTGTAGTGCGGATTTTCGCGTTGCAATTTTTGACAAAGGGCCAAATGCAAATCATAGTGGTCAGCGACCGTCGGATAGAGTGCCATATGTCTGTGCTAGAAAAGTGCCGCAATTTTAGGTCCGAAAAGCACTATTGCAATAGCGATGGAAAAAATCGCCGCTACTTGAACCGCGCCAGCCGCCATATCCTTCACGCGCTTTACCGCTGGATGCTCGTCAGGATGCATAAAATCTGCCAAGGATTCTATGGCGGAATTCAGCATCTCTAAGCCCATCATTACCGCATAGGTCAGAAACAAAAGGCCCCATTCCAGCATGGCAAGTTCAAGGTACCAGCCAAGCACCGTGACCACCACCATGGCCAGCGTGTGAATCCGGAAACTCCGTTCACTTTCCGCCGCGAGCGCGATCCCATTCAGCGCATTCTTGGTCGTTTCCCAAAAGCTAATTACAAAGGGTTTTTGGTCTGGATCTTTCATCGTTTTCATAGGTTGTGACGCGAGTCGCACAAATTTTAGGCCAAAATGGGGCGCCTGCGGCGCGTTTGGGGGTTAGGGGGCGCCTGCGGCGCGCTTGGGGACAAGCATGCGGTACCGCGGCTCGCGCTGTTACGTGTTTGCGGTCTTTTACTCATGCGGCATCCCTCAGAACTTCGCCGCGCGCCACACCTTAGACAAACCAACACCCTTAAACCCTTTGACCCTTTGACCCTTTGACCCTTCCACCCTTAAACCCTTGAACCAATACGCCGTCTAACCCCCAACCCCCCAACCCCCGAACCCCCGAACCCCAATGAGGCAACAGCCCCTTTCGGTGAGTTAAAAGGCATTACCGCCCGAGCATTCGGGTGTACATTTGTACTTTAAATGAAAATTGCACGACGCATGTCCTGGATTCGACGTATTTCTCTAGCACTTCTGCTCGCAGCCCCAGCCTTTTTGGGCGCACAGACGCTAGACCTCGTTCAAGCCCCCAACCTTTCAAAATGTACCGGCGATTCCCTTCGTCTGACCATGACGATTGGAACCCCGGGTATGACCGCTACCAATGACTTTTATGTGATGCTCGCGCCTGGTATGAAGTCTGCTTTCACTCAGGCGAATAGCGATACGCTGGAGATTGTAAAATGGCAGTCCATCACGCCAGCGCCAACGGGGACGATTGCGGATACCATTTCCGCAGGTGTCAAATACGCTTGGGTCATCATCCCAGTCACGATTACGACTAACAACTTTTACGGCCTGTCTGTGAAGTCCACCTCGCCGAGCATTTGGTCTGATACGATCCAAATGACGGTCAACGTTGCTCCCACGGTGGAGATTGATTCCATCGTTGGTGGTTTTGAGAACCTCTACAGCGGCGCACCCGACTGGGGAATGTGTGAAGGCGACACGGTGGTTATCTACGCCACAAAAGGTTTGGATAGCTACGAATGGACGAATGGCGGTTCCGTTATCACGGGCGCTACGGCCGATTCGCTCATCGTTTTTGCCAGTGGCGTGTACAACGTCATCGGCTCTTCGGGTAACTGTGAGGTAATCAGTGCAGACACTACGATCAACGTTTACTCACCTCAGACCACGATCACCCACATCCC
>CAXRFY010000112.1:0-8116 GCA_964229925.1 Schleiferiaceae bacterium | reverse complement strand
CCGCATTTTCAACCCCGAAAGTCAGTTGGAAAAGTTTGACAAGCAGCTCGCCTATGTGAAGCGCTGGGTTCCGGAATATGGGACTTCTAGCTATGCCCAGCCTATCGTGGAACACAAGGCCGCCCGTGAGCGCTGCTTGCTTCGTTACAAGGAGGGATTGGCCTCCACCTCTTGAGGGAAGCCAAACAAGCCTTTTTCTTTGATGATGGTGTCTACGTAGGTAGGCAAACCTTCTTCCCATCCTTCTTCGCCGTTGCGAATCTTGGAGAGGATTTCTCGGCTCCAAATGTTGAGGATGGTAGGATCAAAGTTCTCAATGTCGCGCATGCGGCGGTTGTAGAACAGGTAGTCAAAGACCGGTCGGAATCGCGGATGCATCTCGACATCCTTGATGGTAGCCACACTTTGGCCATCCTCCTTGCGGAAGGGGTACGCGTAGATAACGAGGTCCTTGGAGAAAATCTTACCAAAAGCCTCTAGGATTCCACCGTTCAAATCGCGGTAGTACTTCTCCTCAAAAATCTCCTGCAAGCTGGGAATGCCCATGATGAGGCCCATGCGCTTCTTGGTGTAGCCCGAGAAGTAATCCACCAGTTTGTAGTATTCCTGGTAGTTGGAAATCAACACGGTCTGTCCGATCGAACAGAGGATTTCAGCGCGGTCCAAGAAGTCCTGCTCGTCCAAATCGCCGTCGGACAGCAAGTTGTTCAGGGTGATTTCAAACAGGACGACCAGCTTGTCTTTGTCGACGCGCTTGGATTCGATGAATTTCTCGTAACCCTTTTTGATCATGTCCATGTTCACCTTGGTGACAGGGCGGAAGGAGCCGCGCATGGCGAGGATGTTCTTCTTGTACAGCAGCTCGGCGGGGAGGAGGTTTTTGCCTTCTGGGCCAAAAATGACCGCATCCGTATAGCCGTTTTTAATGAGCTGCAGGGACATGAGGCGGTTATCGACCTTCTCAAAATCAGGGCCGCTGAAGTTTACCAAGTCAATTTCAATGGCCGAACGGTCAATGCCGTCGTACAAGCTCTTCAAAAGTTCCTTGGGGTCCTGATGCAGGAAATTCACCCCGTAAATGAGGTTGACACCGAGCGTTCCAATCGTTTCCTGTTGGTGCTTTGCGTCGTTTTCGTGCAAGCGCACGTGGATGATGACTTCGTTGGGGGCTTGACCTGGAACCGTTTGGAAGCGGATACCGATCCAGCCATGGCCCTTGAAGGTTTTGGCGAAGTTGATGGTGGCTACGGTGTTGGCGAATGCAAAGTAGCACTTGCTTGGGTGCTTCTCGCGCGACAAACGGTCCTCCAGGAGTTTGTACTCATGGCCCAGCATCTTACGCAGGCGGCTTTCCGTGACATAGCGTCCATCGGTTTCAATTCCGTAAATCGCATCCGAAAAGTCCTTGTCGTACGCGGACATGGCCTTGGCAATGGTCCCGGAGGCCCCACCGGCGCGGAAGAAATGGCGCACCGTTTCTTGACCCGCTCCAATCTCAGCAAAAGAGCCGTAGATATTGGCGTTTAGGTTAACACGAAGCGCTTTTTGCGCGGCGGACAGAATCATGTCTCCCATACAATGCAAAGGTATGGCTAAATTCGTGCCATGAGTGCGCTTGAACTTGAGTTTTTGGGTACCGGGACGTCCGGAGGAGTGCCCCTGATTGGGTGTACCTGCCCGGTTTGTACCTCGGAAGATGTCCGAAATCAGCGCTTGCGCAGTTCGGTGCTGGTGCGTTCGGCCCAAACGTCCGTTGTAATTGACTGTGGACCAGACTTTCGGCAGCAAATGCTACGTGCAGGACAAAGCAGGCTGGACGCCATCGTCTTGACCCACGAGCATATGGATCACGTAGCCGGTTTGGATGAAGTGCGCCCGCTCAACTACCAGCAAGGGGGCGATATGCCTATTTTTTGCACGGAACGCGTGGAGAGTCGCTTGCGCCAACAATTTGCGTACGCCTTTGCCGAAGACAAGTACCCAGGCGCCCCCTCTTTGGTGCTGAATCGGGTAGAGGTGGGCCAGGATTTTCAGATCGGAGATCAGCATTGGACCCCCATCCTAGGACAGCACGGCACGTGGCCCGTTATGGGGTATCGCATCGGAGGAGTCGTCTACCTCACGGACGTAAGCGCCATGAAGGCGGAGGAAATGGAAAAGATCAAAGGGGCCGAAATCCTCGTGGTCAACGCCTTGCGTCACACGAAACATGTCAGTCATTTCAGCTTAGAAGAGGCCATAGCCTTTGCACAAGCCTGTGCCGTCCCTCAGGTATACTTTACGCATGTGAGCCACCAATTGGGTCTTCATGATGACGTGGAGGCTACGCTGCCCTCCGGCATGCACCTCGGCTACGACGGTCTGGTGCTTAAAGTCCAGTAATCTGCTCGCCTAGGACTGTGCCAATAGCACGGCCGTTCTGGGTCCAAGAAGGCACGTTGACGCCTTTGGTGTGCTGACCTTCCGCTGAGCCATCCAAGGCAAAAACGGTCAAATCGGCAGGCATTCCCACCTTGATGACGCATTCACCCAGATTATACAAGCTGCGCGTGACGTGTGCCACGGCCTCCACCCAGCGCTCAAGGGCCTCATGGCTCGCATTTTTATGGCGGAACCAGCCAAATGCATGTTCAATGGTTGCCGCCCCAAAGTGTGCCTGGCCCCATTCACAGTCCTTGGTTTCCGTGTCCATGGGGTTGTGGTCGCTCACCACGAAGTCTAGGGTGCCGTCCATAAATCCTTCCCAGAGCGCTTTCTGGTCCGATTCACTACGAAGTGGTGGAAGCACTTTATAGGTGCTATCAAAGCCTTGGATGTCCGCATCGCTGCCCACCAGGTTGGCAATGGCCACATCGGCGGTTACGTTTTGGCCAGCCGCTTTTGCGGCCCGAATAAGCGCCACTCCTTCAGCGGTAGAAATTCCTGCGAGGTGCAGGTTTCCCCCAGCGTAGGCGTGAATGGCGAGGTCGCGTTGGATGCGCAGCGTTTCCGCCAACACGGGGATGGGCGACATGCCTTGACGAAGCGCGTAGGTGCCCTCATGGGCTTGGCCACTCGGGCAGAGACTCTTCTCAAAGGCGAAGCTCTGAATGGAAACCTCCAAATCTGCCGTGTACTGCAGGGCCAGCTGGAGCAAGTGGGGGTTGTTCAGGGCGTGCTGATCGTCGCTGAAGCTCACAGCACCCGCATCTTGCATGTCCATCATCTCCGCGAGCTGTTGGCCTTCGAGGCCTTTTGAGACAGCACCAACGGCAAGGAGCTCAATCGGCAAATGCGCGGTGGCACGCTCCAAAGCTTCCACATGCGGACGACTGTCACGAGCAGGGCTCGTTGAGGGCATGACAGCGACGTGCGTAAATCCACCGTGTGCGCCGGCCGCAGCTAGGCTGGCATAGGTTTCACGCTCTTCATGGCCAGGTTCACCGCTTCGCGCACGCGCATCGACCCAACCGGGACTGACCATTCGGCCACGCGCGCCTTCAAGCACCTCTGCGCCCGTTGCGTCTAGGTTGGCACCAATGGCGGTGATGGCGCCGTCTTCCAGCAAAAGGTCTACGGTTTCTCCGTGGTGGGGGGAACGCGGGTCAATGACCGTGACGTGGGGGAGGAGCTGTTTCATGGCGTGAAGGGTTTCACATTAGTTAGTGTGAAGTAAAATCCGTTGCTAGGCTTGGGGGCTAGAATCAATTTGCCCGAATACGTTTTCACCGCATCCGTTGGGAGCCGACCCGGGGGCGCTGCAAACTCTAAACCCATAACTGTTTCAGGGCCCGCACCTCCGCAAAAAAAGCAGGAGCTGAAAGGGTAGGCGCTCAACGCGTAAATCTCGCCTTTGTTGTCAACCGGAAGGACATAGCCCGTGATGTAAACTTCCTTGCCCTGCAGGGAAAGAATGGATTCGGGGTAACTGGCTTCCAAGGACCAAATCCCCTTCGAGCTATCGTAAAATTCTGTAAATGTGGTAGTTGCAAGCAATCGCCACGTTGTTTTGGTGGGAGTTGCTGCCGTAAATGCCGAAACCGTTAGAAGGAACCCTACTAGGGTCAACGGCTTATGAATCGACCAACGCACGGTGCAAAGGTATTTTTTGTAGCCAAATCCACGGCCCTATTCCCGCAAAAAGACCCAAAAAAAGTGTCAATCCCAACCACGGAAGGTCCTGACCTAGGTTCCACCAAAGGTCTCCATAGAGCAGAACCCCTTGGGGTAGCCAGGTGGAAGACAGGGCATAGGCTAGGACCAATCCCGTGTACGTGAGCGTTAATGCGAGCAGGGCAAGTAGCAGATTTTGGCCCAATACGAGTCCGGCGATCTGGCCCCAAGAGCCACCCATAGCGCGCACCAAGGCGTAATCTGACAGGTGTTCCCGAATATGGCTCTGCAGCAGCAAAAACACGGAAAGCGCAGCAATTACCGTCAACAAAACGGAAAGGATGCGCAAAACGGCACCTCCTTGGTTCATCCAGCCGACCATGCGGTTGGCCTCCATGGCGGGTGAAATCGCCATCAAGCTGCTGGTTCTTTGAATTTGGCCCGGCAGCATCAAACGCGTCATAGGATTTGGAATGGCTGCTAGGACGGCTGTGTATTCCTCCGGAGCCTCTTCATGCACCGCCCATACGCTCTCTAAAGGGGTCCAAATCATTTCCGCCCATTGCGGGGCAGGCGAGGAGGCAATGCCAACCACCTCGTAGTCGTGGTGGTCGTGGTCGCCCAAATCATCAACAGTCCCATGGCTGCCGTGAAAGGTATCCCCGATTTGGAGGCCTGACTTTTTGGCTACTGCCTCCGAGATCACCACTTCCATTGCGGCTTCAGGCCAGCGTCCCTCCAGGGTCTGAACCGGAACATGGTTCCAGGTGGCGCTGTCGCAGCCGAGGATTCGGACCCCTTGAAAGTTGTCCCCATAGGCCAAACGGCGCACGTTCTTCAAATCGGGATGGCTCAACCACTTGTCGGCTTCTGCGCGGCTTATGTTTCCCGTGGCTTGGTCCACATGAAAAACATTGGCCAAAATGGCCTGCGTGGGCGAACCTTTAGCCACCAGCAGGAGGTCCGTGCCTTCCAATGTGCGCGTTAGCTGTGCCTCCACGTTGGTCTCCAATCGGCTCGTGATGGCGAGGCCCAATAGCCCAAGCGCCCAAATCAAGGCACTAAACGCACTGGTGGCTTTCCGGTGCCAAAGGGCCTTAAAGGCAAAAGTCAGGGCTTTCATGAGAGGCGTATGATTCGGTCCACAAAAGGCGCCAAGCGTTGGTCATGGCTGGAAACCAGGATGGCGCGATCTCCCGCGTGCTTTTTGAAAAGTACCATGAGCGCCTCCGCGTTTGCATCATCGAGGGAAGCCGTGGGCTCATCGGCCAACAGCACCGGTGCATTCCCCAAGAAGGACCGCAAAGCACTTAACCGCTGCTGTTCCCCCAAGCTCAAGCTGTGGGCTGCTTGGCGGGTCTTATCCGTTAAGCCCAGCGTTTCCAGGTCCGCATTCGCGTCGTGAAGGCCTTTGCACCAGGCGGCCAAATCTAGGTTGCCCTTGAGGCTCAGGCTGTTCCAAAAAAAAGCGCGCTGGGGCATGAAGCTCAGCCCATTTCGACGCCACTGTTTGGGAGGCTTCTTTCCAGACTCCAAGTGGCCCTGTCCTTCAATATGTATGGTCCCGGAAGCAATTGGAAGGAGTCCGGCCAAGGCATGCATCCACGTGGATTTGCCGCTTCCTGATGCGCCTTGAAGCAAAACTAACTCGCCCTTTTTGAGCTGTAATTCAGGAAAAATCAAGCGTTTGCCGTTGTCGAGATCGACGGTTAGTTCGGTGCTATGAAGGACGTGGGACATTTCCGTAAAACTAGTAAAAAGGTGGCGCCTGCGGCGCGCTAGGGAGCTCGTGCTTCGCACTCGCGTTCGGGGGCTAGGGAGCTAGGGGAGTGCCTACGGCGCGCTATGGAGCTTGTGCTTCGCACTCGCGCTAGAGGGCTCAAAGTTGCGCCCGAACGAACTAGCTAACAAACCAACAAGCTCTTAAACCCTTAAACCCTTCTACCCTTAAACCCCAACCTCAATACTCCAACAAGGCAGAAGCCCAGGTAAAGCCTGCCCCAAAGGCGGCGAGACACAGGGTATCGCCACGTTGGATGGATCCATCGCGAACAGCTTCACTGAGGGCAATAGGAATAGACGCTCCCGTTGTATTTCCGTAGCGTTGGATGTTGTTGTAGACCTGATCGTCGCGAAGACCCATTTTCGCTTGGATGTATTGGGCAATGCGCAGATTGGCTTGATGTGGAACGAGGCAATCGATGTCGGAAGGCGATTTTCCGGCGGCGGCAAGGGCCTCCTGTATCACCTCCATAAAGCGCACCACGGCATTTTTGAAGATGAAATGGCCATTCATGTGGGGCGCAAAGATACTTGGGTCCCCATGCGTGGCGGCAATTTCATCAAGCCAATGGATGGCGGAGGGTCCTTGCATGGATAGTTCCACAGCGTGCTTTCCTTGCGCATGCAAGTGCACGGATTGTATGCCCGAATGTCCCTCCGGAGCCCGACCCAGCACGGCGGCCCCGGCGCCATCTCCGAAAATGACGCTGACGTGCCGACCCGCATCACTTAAGTCCAAAACGGGGCTTTGAAGCTCGGCGCCTATGACCAAAACCGTTTTGTATTGTCCTGATTGGATGAACGCATTGGCGATACTGAGTGCGTACACAAAGCCTGAACAAGCATTCCGAACGTCCGTCGCCCCTACCGTATCCAGTCCCAGCATTTCTTGGACCAAGACACCATTACCCGGGAAGTAGTAGTCCGGGGAAATCGTGGCGAATACGATATGATCGATTTCACTTTTAGAAATGCCCGCATGCTCGATGGCCATTTTAGCCGCTTCAAAGCCCATCGTGGCGGAAGTCCAGCCATCGCCTTTTTCCACCCAGCGCCGCGTTTGAATCCCCGTTCGTTCTTGGATCCAGGCATCGCTTGTATCCATGAACTGACTGAGGTAGGCATTGTCAATTTCGCGAGGAGGTAGGAAATGTCCTAGGCCTTGAATAAAGGAGGTATACATCGGGTTTTGATTTGAGAGATGACCAGGAAACTAGTTCCCTTGAAGATACTGTGAGCTACTTAAAGTTTCAACCCTTCAACCCTTTAACCCTTCAACCCTTTAAACCTCCTGATAATCCAAATCCTTCCCAAACGTCTCTTCTAGGCCGGAGACTGCCCAGTAGGTGATGGCCATGACGATGACGCCGGTCCAGATGCCGCCGGAGAGGTAGTCGGTTTGGGCCGTTAGGTAGAGGAAGAGGGCAGAGATGCCATTCAACGATCCGCGGACCATGTTGGGGATGGTGGTGGCAGCGGTGGCGCGCAAGTTGGTGCCAAAGTTTTCGGCTCCGATCGTCACGAAGATGGCCCAGAAACCGGTGCCAAATCCCAGGACACCGCAGGCAAAATAGAGCATGGAGGCGCTGCTGGAGGTGAAGAAAAGCAGCATGCCCCCTAGGGTAATGCCGTAGAAGACGTGCAGGGCTTTTTTGCGGCTTTGCAGCTTTTGGGAGAGGATTCCAATGAGGATGTCGCCGATCGCGATGGCAGCGTAGGCGTAGAGGATGCCTTTTCCGGGGTCGATGGGGGTGTCGATGCCCAAGTAGGTGCCGAATTCTTTGGAGAAGGTGACCAGGATACCAATGACGAACCAAGTGGGGAGGCCGATGAGGATGCAGCGGAGGTAGCGGAGGGCGCGCTTTCGGGTCGCGAAGAGTTGGAAAAAATTGCCCCGAACGACATTCGCCTGCTTGGCGGTCTTCTCGTACAAGCCGGATTCAAAAACGCCCACGCGAAGGCCCAAGAGCGCCAGCCCCATGCCGCCACCGATAAAGTAACTGGTGCGCCAATCAAAAAGGTGTGCGACAAAGTAGGCGGCCACGGCGCCCGTTAGTCCAATGCCTGCTACGAGGGAGGTGCCCAGGCCTCGTTTTTCTTTGGGGAGGAGTTCGGACACGAGGGTGATGCCGGCGCCCAATTCGCCTGCGAGGCCAATTCCTGCGAGGAAGCGGACCCAGGTGTACTGGTCGACGGTTTGGACGAAGCCGTTGGCAATGTTGGCGGCCGAGTAGAGGAGGAT
>CAXRFY010000111.1:0-6680 GCA_964229925.1 Schleiferiaceae bacterium | reverse complement strand
GCGAGGGGCGCGAGGTCGAGGGTTTTGACGCCGACGGGCGGAAAGTAGTCCTCCAAGTCAAAGACGACGAGGCTTTCATTTTCGGCAACGCGGTTTCTGATCTCTCCTTCCATGGGGGAAAGTTACGCGATGTCGTAGGAGCGGTAGCCCAGCTGAACGCCTTCGGTGCCAATGGAGGCCAGTCCCACGCCGCTGGGGGTGGATACCGGGGCGGTCAAGGCGCGCTGGTGCAACTTTTCGTAAGTCGCGAAGTCGATTTGCGTTCGGCTTTCCAAGTGGTCAAAGGGCCGAACGCCTTCCAAGTGCTCCAAATAATTCGGCTGAACGATTCCGGAGAAGACTTTAGATTTGGATCCGGAACCGTAGGACAAGAAGCCAATGCGGCGACCCGAAATGTCAAGGCCCTGAATGCGCGAATCCACCAGGGTGCTCAAAAGGGCCATAAAGATGGACGCCGTGTACATGTTGCCGATGTACTGCGAAGCGCGCTCGCCAGGCGTAATGTAGGCCTTGACGTAGGCTTTGTAGTGGGGGGTTTTGGACCACAGTTTGGCCAGGTAGGAGGCGCCACCGACTTCGTCTTCCGTTTGGCCGACAGCGGCTTCAATTTCGTGAAGGCGTTCGGCGCGGCGAACGAGTTCCAACGCAATTTCCGCCCACATGCGTCGACCTTGGAAGGCGTAGGGCAAGTGAAAGACCATGGCGTCCCAATCGCGCAAAACGAGCTTGCCGGATTGCTCTTGGTAGGCGTCCAGGGCCTCGCGAACGCGGGCTACGTAGCAATCGTTGGAGTAGGGACCGTCAAAAATGGGGTGCTCCAAGAATTGATCGATGTGCTGCTCGGGGGTGCCCCAAAAGCCTTCGGTAGCAGAGGCGCAGAGCGAAGCCGCATCGGCATCGCTGAGAGTCTGTCCCAATAGGGCAGCGGCTTGCTGAAGGAGTTCGGTTTTGACAAAGCTGCGGCGCGGCTTGAAGAAGTCGCTTACGCTTTCGACCGCGACCCCAAATTCGGGCTCAAACGCCAGGATGCGCGGATTTTCCGCGACGAGCATGGCCACAGCGCCGGCGCCTTGCGTGTATTCGCCTGGGCTGCCTGGGGCGTATTTGGCGACGTCAGCGGCGATGACAAGGGCCTTTCGGTCCTGACCAGCGCCCACCCAATCCAGGGAGTTGTGCAGGGCATCCACCCCGCCCACACAGGCAAAAGTCATGTCCAAGGCATCGCAGTGGCGAAGGGCGCGCGGACCGTATTGGGCCTCCAAACGCTTCTCCAAAATCCCCATCACATAGGTGGCAGAGGGCTTAGCCGCATCTACGGCCGACTCGGTGCCCAAGTACAAACGGCCCAGCTCGGCGGGTTGGAGGCCTTCGCGCTGGATCAAATTCCACGCAGCTTCCGCCGCCAGGGTCACCACATCTTCGTCGATGTCGCAAACCGCCATGCATTCTAGGCCCAGGCCAAAGCGCAATTTTTCGGGCTCAATACCGCGCGCAACCGCCAAATCCTCAATGGGAAGGGTCAGGCGTGGGAGGGCAAAATGAAGGGCGTCAATGCCCTTTGGGGGGGTGCTCATAACATTCCTAATTCCAGTCTGGCCGCCTCGCTCATCATGTCTTTGGTCCAGGGCGGGTCAAACGTGATTTCTACTTCCACTTCTTTGGCGTCCGGAAGGCTCCGAACTTTCTCCTTCACTTCCACGGGCAGCGTTTCCGCCACGGGGCAGTTGGGAGAGGTTAGGGTCATGAGAATATGGATGTCGCCGTCTTCGCTGACTTGTACGTCATAGATGAGGCCCAACTCGTAAATGTCCACGGGGATTTCCGGGTCAAAAATGGTGTGAAGCACATCGACCGCTTGTTCCCCAAGCGCTTGCATTTGTTCGTCGTTCATCCTCTTTTCGCTTGAAAAGCAACGCCGTACAGGCGAATTTGTTTTACCATGCTGAGCAATCCATTGGCGCGCGAAGGCGACAGGTGGGCGGTGAGCCCAATTTCTTCCAAAAAGCGAAAGTCGTACTGCGCAATGGCGGCGGGCGTTTGGCCCTGCACGACCCGAAGCAACAGCGCGACCATACCGCGGGTGATGATAGCGTCTGAATCCGCCTCAAACGCAATGCCCTCGCCGCTTTCCTGGGCGTGCACCCAGACTTGGCTTTGGCAGCCTTTGATCTTGTTGTCGTCCACCTTGTGGGCCTCCGACATGGGCGCGAGCTCCTTGCCTAGGGCAATGATGTGCTCGTACTTTTCCATCCAGTCTTCAAAAAAGCTGAACTCTTCAATGATGTCGGCTTCCCGCGCCGCGATGCTTTCCATAGGTTATGCGAGTAAGGCAATGGCGCGTTCCAAAGCACGTGCCAAATGGTCTAAATCTTCTTTGCTCGTGTAGGCGGCGAGGCTGGCCCGAATGGTGCCCGGAACCCCGAAGCAGTCCATGATGGGCTGGGTGCAGTGTTGGCCCGTTCGGACCGCGATGCCCATTTGGTCCAAAAGCGTGCCCACATCGTAGGGATGCACGCCGGCGACATTGAAGCTCAAAACCGCGGCCTTCTGCTGCGCCTTGCCGTAGATCTTCACGCCGGGAATGGCCTCCAAGAGGGCCGTGCCGTAGGCGAGCAGTTCATCTTCGTGCGCCTGGATGTTTGCCACGCCCACCTGCTGCATCCAGGTCAACGCCGCGCCCCAAGCGATCACCGCTTCGATGTTGGGCGTGCCTGCCTCAAACTTGTGGGGCAAGCCCGCGTAGGTGCTCGAGGTCATTTCGACGTCCTGAATCATTTCGCCGCCGCCTTGGTAGGGGGGCAATTTTTCCAGCCATTCGGTCTTTCCGTACAAGAGGCCAATGCCCGTCGGGCCGTACATCTTGTGGGCCGAACCGCTGTAAAAATCCACATCCAAGTCCTGCATGTCCACCGCGGCGTGGGGCAAGGCCTGTGCCCCGTCCACGACCACCGCCGCCCCCACGGCATGCGCCTTGGCCGCCATTTCCTTCACGGGGTTGATGGTGCCTAATGCGTTGGAGATGTGATTGAAAGCGACCACTTTGGTGCGCGCGTTGAGGAGGCTTTCATAGACGCTCTGATCCAGTTCGCCTTGGCCGTTCATGGGAATGTAGCGCAGCAGAGCCCCCGTGCGTTCCGCCAGCATGTGCCAGGGCACGAGGTTGCTGTGGTGCTCCAACTGCGAAACGATGATTTCGTCTCCGGGTTGGAGTAGGCTCCGAAAGCCGTGGGCCACCAAATTCAAACTGTCCGTGCTGCCCTTGGTGAAAATCACTTCGTGGGCATGTGCCGCGTTCAGGTGGCCCTGCAGCTGGGTCCGAACCGCCTCAAACGCATCCGTCGCCTCCTGACTGAGCTGGTGCACCCCGCGGTGCACGTTGCTGTTGTAGTGGCTGTAGTAGTGTACAATGGCGTCGATGACGGCCTGCGGCTTTTGCGTCGTAGCCGCGTTGTCCAAATACACCAACGGCTTTCCATGCACCTGGCGGGTGAGGATGGGGAAGTCGGCGCGAATCTGGTCTGAGAGCATACGGGGCGTGTTGGGAACTGCAAAAGTCCGAAATTTAAACGGATACAGGCGTTTGATTTCGGATAGGCCTGAACCGATTGGGGCACTTTCGCCCCATGCACATACAACCTTTTCCCTTCGTAAAAGTTTGGCGGCTCTGGTGGAGCTGTTGGACTTCGCTCGCGTTTGGCCCCCTCTGGGCCCAGACCGCCCCCTACTTTTTTCAATGCCAAGAGCAGCATTGGACGGTTTGCCGACTGCCCGAACTCAGCGACACCGCCGGGCTCAGCGCCTCGGAATCCGAAGCCCTCTTGCCGCGCTTCCAGTCCGTCCTGCGCCAATGGTACGACCAAGGGGCGCAGCCCACCCTGGAATGGTATTTTCAAGAATCCATCGATCCTCACGACGCCTGGCGCCAGCCCCTGCAGCGCCTGCGCTGGAGCCCCAGCGGGATCTCCTGGATGCAGCGGGGCGAATGGGTCGCGCTCTTGCCCGAGGAAGCGCCCGAGTCCCTAGACTTCCCCGAATCCCTCTTGTTGCCCCGAGTGTCCCAGATTCTCCCGAGCACCGAAGAGCTGGCCGCGTTGGGGGCTCTTCAGGTGGGGGACGGCCGGTGGTCCTGGGAGGCCGGGGAAGGCTGGACGATGACCGCGCAAGCCAATCCCCCGGAGTGGACTTGGACGCATGGGGACGGCCGCGTGGAGCGCTGGGAATTTGCGCCGCTCGGGGCTGCCTGGTACATCCACGTGGAAGAGCGCGTCCAGCCCCGAATACTCAGCTCGGGTGCTTGCGCTCAGGAGTGGACTTGGGTGCTGCGCTCACCTTTGGTCGGGTTTGACGGGGAGCAGGCGACCGAAGCCGAACTCCAACTCTCCCCCAACCCCCACGACCTCGGGGAGGTCTGGATCGCCTTGAGCGATGGGCGCGCCCTCCAGCCTTCGTCCTTGGAATTCCGGGATGTCCAAGGCCGAGTGGCCTGGGCCCTGGAGGCGACCGGCCCCCTGCCCCTCTACGTACAGCCCCCCTTGGCTCCAGGCCGCTACACGGCCGTCCTCCACTTTGGACCCTTTTCCCTTCAAGCACCGTTTGTTCAACTCTAACCTACTCAACGATGGCAAAACCCACTACGCACCAAGCCTCCATGGTGGCCACGCTGGCCTTAATCGCCCTGCTCATTGGCCTCTTGACCACCGGCGTCTATGCACAGCCTTGCACCGTCTTCAGCCTGCCCGACTCGGCATTCGCTGTGGAGGTTCCCGATTTTTTACCCCCGAACGGCTCCCTTCACTTTGCCGCAAAAACAGCCACATCCGGGGAACGCATCCTCTTCTATATCCACGGCCTGGGGGGTTCTCCGGAAAACTGGAACCTCGTAGCCAGCCGAACCGCCCTGGGAGGAGCCCCCTTATATCCCGCGCGTGACGTAGTCTACGATAGCCCGCCCACGTATTCCCAGAACGGCAGCTTGATGGATGGGGCCCTGGACATCGACCAGCACCTGCAGTACCAAGCCTGGCTGGCCCAGCAAATGCAGCAAATTGACCCCGAAAACCACATCCTCATCGCCCATTCTTTAGGGGGCTTGGAGGCGCTGGTCTTGGACAGCTTGTATGCGGATTCTTCCCTCTTTGACCGGACTGTAGGCGGCATGGTCCTGATTGGTTCCGCCGTGGAAGGATCGCAAGCCCCTTTTGTATTGAGTCCATGGGGCCAAAACGGAGCGGCCACCTTTATCTCCGATGCCTGCAGCGTGTTGAGCCACCCTGTGCTCTGGATGCCGGCGTATCTGCCGCCCTTGCGCTGGTTTGAAAACTTGGACCCTCTGCTGCAGCAAACACTGAATACCCAGTGTGCGGCTGCCAGCAACCTTGTGGTCCCCTTTGCTTTGGGCAAGTTTAATCGGCCCATCACGGCCGAACTCCACCCCCAAAATCCCCTCATCCAAAAGGTCAGCCAACGCAGCCCTTCCGTCCCCGTCATTCAAGTCTACGGGGTGGAAGACGAACCCGTCTTTTGGCGGACGGCCTATTCGATGACGGTGACCGATTCGATGGGAATGGCCCTCGCTCAAGACCCCTTTGCCTTTGACGGGGACCAGCCCCTGGTGGACTGGGCCAATACCCAGCAGGCCCGATACCAAGCGCAATCCTTCATCGCTGCCGCCCATGCCCAGCACCACGCTATCGCCCTCCAAGCGTCTTGGTGGAACCCGGTGGCGGGACTCTACCACGCCTGGCAGCGGCAGCGCGCCTTGGAGCAAGCGGAGGCCGCTTCGGACGCCGAACAGTGGTACCGAAACGCCAACAACGTGTACGAATCCCTCATTGGGGCTCGAACCGTCCACCACCAGCTCGACGGCTATTGGTGCCGATGCCGCGGGGAAAACGATGCAGGCGAATGGTCTGTGGTCGCCCATCCCTCCGACTGTGAAAGCAGCAACCCAGACGCCACCTGCCTGGCGTGGCCGCGCTGGGTCAGCGAGGTGACCGTCCATCCCAACGACGGGGTGGTGCTCGCAAGTTCGGCGGGAAGCCTGCCGGGCGCCGTCGCCCATATCGCCTTGCCGCATACCAACCACCAGCAAATGCGCAATGCCTCCTACACCCGTGAATTCTTCAAACGCCTCTACAACGGGACCATCCCTGGTGGGGCCTTCTTTTTAACCCCTGTCCGATGAAACAGCCTGTCTTTTTTGCCCTTATCGCTGTGATCAGCCTTTGGAGCTGCCAAAACCAAGTCTACCCCCTGCGCGACCGCCCTCCCCACGCCTGGGAAATGCCCTTGCGCAGTGACTCCGCCGCGTGCGTAGGCTTTGGGCCCTATGCCTGGGGGAAGCATGTTTGGGTTCAAGTGGACAGCCAAGCCGTGGGCCTGCGGCACGGATTTACCGGGCAGTTGCTGTGGTCGGTCTCCCTGCCCAACCACTGGCTGAACGATGCCTGGGTCCTCGAGGAAGTGGCCATTCAAGAGGATGCCTTGTGGATGTTTGAAGATTCCTTGGCCTTGCGCATTGATCCGTATTCGGGCCAAACGTCCTCCTTTGCCTATCCCTTGGTTCCCGGCACCTGGACGACCCGAATGGCCCATCCTCTTGACAGCACCTTCTTGCTGCCCATCTATGACGCTCAGGGCATCAGCGTTTGGTCCTGTGACGCCACTGGGAATTGGACCCA
>CAXRFY010000110.1:0-3137 GCA_964229925.1 Schleiferiaceae bacterium | reverse complement strand
GTGGATGCCTGTATGAAGTTGCTCGCTCCGGGCGACGAAGTGATTTCGACCAACGACCTCTACGGCGGCACCTACCGCCAGTTCGTGAAAGTCTACGAGAAGTACGGCTTGAAGTTTCATTTTACCCCCATGGGGAACGCCGCGGATGTTGCGGCGTTGGTGAATGCCAACACGAAAATGATTTGGGTCGAGACGCCCACCAACCCCATGCTCAATGTCATTGACATCGCAGCGGTCGCGGAGGTGGCCAAGAAGGCAGGCGCGCTGCTGGTGGTGGACAACACCTTTGCGACGCCCTACTTGCAGCAGCCTCTGGCCTTGGGGGCGGACATTGCGCTGCATTCGGCGACAAAGTACCTAGGTGGCCACAGCGACGTGGTCCTGGGCGCCCTGGTCGTGAAGGACGAAGCGCTCGCGGAAAAACTGTACTTCCTGCAAAATGCGACAGGTGCTGTGTGCGGCCCCATGGACAGCTTCCTGGTTCTGCGCGGCATTAAAACGCTGCATGTGCGCATGGACCGCCATCAGGAAAACGCCCTGGAATTGGCAGCCTACCTGCGCCAACATCCCGCTGTGAGCCGCGTGGTTTTCCCCGGCTTTGAGGACCATCCCGGCCATACCGTGGCGAAGAAGCAGATGCGTGGATTTGGCGGCATGATCAGCTTCGCGGTCAAAAGCGATTCCTTTGAAGATGCCAGCAAAGTGGTCAGCGCGCTCAAGGTCTTCACCTTGGCAGAATCCTTGGGCGGCGTGGAGTCTTTGGCGGGCCATCCTGCCTCGATGACGCATGCCTCGATTCCCAAGGCGCAGCGCGAAGAGAGCGGGGTGACGGACGGCCTGATTCGCTTGAGTGTTGGCATTGAGGACGTTCGGGATCTTAAAGCGGATTTGGATACCGCACTTTCCGTACTTTTATAACCGTTATGGCGGACAAATTCGCAGTCATTGGTTTGGGTCAGTTTGGCTCGGCCATTTGTAAGAAGCTCTCCGAAAAGGGGGCAGAGGTCATCGCAATTGACATTGACGAGGACAAAGTAGAAGACATCAAGGAGCACGTGGCCTATGCGGTTCAGCTGGACAGCACGGATTTGCGCGCTTTGCAGTCGCAGAACATTTCCGAAATGGACGCCGTCGTCGTGTCCATTGGCCAAAATTTTGAGGGCATGCTGCTCACCACCGTCAAGCTCATGGAGCTGGGGGTGAAGCGCTTAATTGCCCGAGCGCAAGGCGAAACCCAGCGCAAGATTTTGGAGAAAATGGGCGTGTCGGAAATCCTGTCTCCCGAAGAGGAAGTTGGTAAGAACGTCGCAGAGCGCCTCATGAATCCGTCCATGCTCATGTGCGTGCAGCTCCCCGACAACTATGAAATTGTCGAGATAGCCGCGCCCAAAAATACCGTCGGCCGCAGCATCGAAGACATTGGCTTGCTCAGCAAGTACCGCCTCAACATTGTGACCCTGATTGAGCGCATCAACGACGAACCGCACATCAAAGGCGTACCTATGCCGGACGTGATCATTCAAGAAAACGACGAGCTGGTCGTGTTTGGCCTGACCAAAGACGTCGAGCGCTTTATCGACATCAATGGCTAAACGTTTCTCCGCCCTCCTGCTGTTCAGTCTTATGGCCTTGGCCGCTTGTGTCAAGGAGCCCAAGCCGGATCCGCTGCCCCCTTTGGCGACTGGGCCCTTTGAGCCCCGCTTGAAGGAAGGCTGGCGCGTGCATGCGGTCTCCTACGAAGGCACCATGCCCAACCCGTTTGACAGCACCACGACGGCTCAGTTCAAAGGCGAGGCCTACAATGTGGGGGGCGAATTCACCTTCACGGACCGAAACGATTCCGCCCTCGTCCACTACCGCATTGACTTCATGGCCGACCTGCTCGCTGGCATGGTTCCCTTGCACTACAACAAGGAAGGCGATGGCATTTGGAGTTACGACAGCACCGTCCAGACGCTGTGGTATTAAGCCTACCCGGACACCTTGGAATTTGTGGTCGACTACGACGCAGACACCCTGCAGCTTTGGCATTCGGACGTCATCATTGACTATCCGGCCATGAACATCACGCTGCCGACCCGAATGGACATCGAACTCCGCAAGTAAATGGATCTGCGCCAGCTGGTTCGCGAAAGCAATTTCCTCCCCATGCTGGCGTCCGTAGGCGCCCTCTTTGCCTACTCGTGGTGGACCGGATCCGCCAACAATCCCTGGATTTTATTCATTGGCATAGCCGCCGGAATGCCCCATGGCGCCACCGATTTGCTGGGGGAATCCTCACCCTGGAACACCCGTGCCGCCCTCTTTTATGGGCTGAGCATCGCATTGCTCTACCTGAGCTGGACCTTCTGGCCGGGCTTTACCCTTGGGCTGTTTTTGGTGGTCAGCATCGTGCATTTTGGGACTGAGGATGCTCTTTCTTCCCAATGGTCCTGGCTGCATGCGCATGAGTCCGTGGTTCGGGGCAGCCTGGTCGTCTTACTGCCTTCGCTCTTTTACCGCGAGGAAGTCATCGAGCTCTTTTACCTGGTCTCCGGAGCGGATTGGTCCGGGATCTTGGCGCCCGAGGTGGTGAAAATGGGCCTCAACATTTGGTTCATAGGCCTCTTCACGCTCTTTGGCCACGCTGCCACGCAGTGGTCTTCTTGGGAGCGGGTGCTTCAAACCTTCATGGAGCTGGGCTTACTCGTCGTCGTGTTCCGAATCTTACACCCGCTGGAGGCTTTTGTGGTCTACTTTGTGGCCGGCCATTCGCTCCGAACGGCCCACAAGCTGCGCCACGTCCTGCGCGCCAATGCGCTCCCCGTCGTGGCCCTGACGCTGGCCACTTTTGGAGCGGCCGCGCTCTACCATTTCTATGTGCCCAGCCAGCTAGAGGTGGATGGCCAAATGATTCGGACGGCCTTTGTAGCGCTTTCGCTCTTTGCGATTCCGCACGCCGTTTGGAGGACCTACGCGATTTTTAAGTAGCCCAAAAAAGGGAAGGGCTGCCCAGCGGGCAGCCCTTCTAGCTATATCCTGCGTTTAGACTTAGCTGTTTTTGATGGGGATGTGTGGGTTCTGTACCCAACCTACGATCCATGCAGCGGCATTGTACAGCACGCTGTAGAGCGCGGCAGCAATGTGGAACACGGCCA
>CAXRFY010000109.1:0-31222 GCA_964229925.1 Schleiferiaceae bacterium | reverse complement strand
GAACTCATCGTCGACTACGATTTTACCCCAGATTTCCCCGTCGCGGACCACTGTGGTACCTGCACCCGCTGTTTGGACGCCTGTCCCACCGGGGCCATAGTGGCGCCTGAGGTGGTGGACAGTTCCCGTTGCATTTCGCACATGACCATTGAGCTTCACGGCGCATTACCTGAGCCGCACAAGGCCGCCATTTCCCCATGGGTCTTTGGCTGCGATGTCTGCCAAGATGTCTGTCCTTGGAACCGACATGCCCGACCGAATGCAGAACCCCGCCTGTCCCCTTCCGAATGGCCCGACTGGACCTCTCAAGACTGGGAAGAACTCACGGAAGAAACCTTTGACCGGGTGTTTGGCAAATCCGCTCTCACCCGTCGAGGAGTGGAGGGGAGTCGGAGGAATTTGGGGACTAGATAGCTAGAGAGCTAGAAAGCTAGAGAGCACGCGCTTTGCGCTGTAGCTTTTCGCTTAAACGCTTAAACCCTTTTACCCTTAAACCTTGTGGTGGACCTTCGCCGCGCGCCGGGACTTTCCGTTGATTTGCCAAGCTCTAGCCCTCTAGCCCTCTAGCCCTCTAGCCCTCTAGCCCTCTAGCCCTCTACCATACGAAGATCTGCGCCGGCTGAAGAACCCGGTAGGTGCTTCGGTCGTACAGAATGACCACCCACTCGCATTCCTTGGGGTTCCAGAGGGGGTCCAGGGTTTTGCTGGCGCTGCCGGTAAAGACTTGCCCTGCAGAGCCGCCAGTAGCAGAGACTTCGATCCCGGTAGGGCCAAGAGGCGCGGCGCGGAGCACGTTCTTGTGAACGTAGAACTCGTCGCGCGTGTTGTTTGGCATCAACTGGGGTGAAATGATGTTGGACTCCTTGAGGTAGACGGCAACGCCTAAGGCGTTAGTTTGAGCGCTTTGCAGGGCTGCACTGTAGTGAACGATAGCCTGACGGGAAACGGAGTCGTAGGCGGCGGAAAGCGTGAACAAGGCCTCAGGTGTGGAGGCTATTTCTTGCGCGGCGAGCCCTGCCCAAGCGGTATAGGTCTTCTGGTGGGCGGTGGGGTAGTCGGCGCGCTGCACCATGCCCATGGGCAGGGCAAAGATGCCAAAGAGGGTGGCGATGTCGTCTCCTTCCGCGGTGGTGAAGTCCGTAGGGTAGTCCGTGGTTACCCCTGTGAAGCTGGAAGGGCCAGCGTGAAGAGCGACAGGGATAATAAGGGTTGGGCCGTAGATGCTATCGAGGGCCTTGATGGCTTTGGAGGCTTTTGGGCAGTTCTTGCAGCGGTGTCCTGTAAAGTCTTCGATGAAGACGGCGCGTGCGGTTTGGATCAGAGTGTCGCCGCGGACGACCGAACTAGTGTCCACGGGATTAGGGTTTTCTTTGAAGGGCTCCGTGATGACGTCACAACTGGGTGCGATGGTCCACGCGAGGGCCAGGAGGAGGAAGGAAAGAAGGTGTTTCACTGGAGCGTAATGTTCATGGGGAGTTGGTAGGTTTGGCCCGCTTGGGATCCATCCCACCATTCTTCCGTGGAAAAATCGAGTTCGGCAATAATTCGGTACACTTCTACTTTGAGACCCGCTTTGTCTGTCCGGTTCAAACGGCATTTGGCTTTGTAGCGAAGGACTTCGGCACCTCCCGTTTCGGTGAGTTTAAACGTCACATCCACCTTGCAGGTGCTGCCTTTCGAAGTGCCCGTGGTTTGACCTACAGGCTCGAGCTTCTGCGCAGATTGCGCGAAAACGGGGGAGTAGGCCAGGAGGGCGCCGACGAGGAGCAGGACGCGCATTACAGACTCGTAGTTAAGGAGAAACTTAAACCACTAGAGGGCGGGACCACGCGGCAGACGCCCCCGACACAGAAGATGCCTTGCTGCTGGCGGCCATAGCCTATTTGAACACGCGTGGGGCCGTTGAAGTGGATCAACGAAAGAATGGGGTAGTGGATACGGCGGCTTTCGCTGGGGTGGCCGTAGTTGTAAATGTCTTGAACGGCAATGGTCCAGTCGGGCGAGAGGGTCCATTCGGCGAGGCCCATGGCCATGTCGCCACGGAAGCCGTCGGCGAGGGCAAGTTGGAATTCGGTCCGCAAGGTTTGTCCCTTTGGAAGCTTGATTTGGTTCTCCCAAACGACCGCCTGAACATGGATGATAGAATCCGTGCCGGGCGCTTCCAAAAGCGTGATGTCGCCAACCCCGTCGTTCAGGACCGTTTTGTTGTATTGGAAATTGAAGAGGGTGAGCTGGCTCTTGAACTTCTTCGAAAACTTGCGTGCCACGGAGGCATTCACGTCGCGGAAGTACACGATGGGTCCAAAGGCGAAAGGATTAGAGGTATAGCCTTGGGTTCCTTTCTCGCCACGGGTACCGTCTTCCAAGAAGCCTTTATCGATGCTATTGGCCATGGAGGTGTTGAGGCTAAGCTGCGTGCCGTATTTGCCCCCCAATTTGCTGCCGCGGGGAATCATGTAGTTGATTTCAAACTGGCCGCCCATTTCGCCATTCACCTGGGTGGCGTAGGGGTAGAGGGCCGCAAGGGCATAGGTGTGGGGCTTGGTGGTAGGCGGCAAGAAGTTGATGAAGAGGTCAAACTGCTGGCCGTCCCGGTTGGAGCGGAAGCTCATGTTGTCAATGCGCTTGACCGAGGCCAAAATGCCCAAACCTTTCTTGCTAAAGCTCAAGGTGCTCAGGAAGGCCGTTCCCGGGCGGTAGATGTAGCCGTTGTCGTAACTGGGGTCGTTGATTTTGTAGGCATATTCCGTGTTCCAAGCAAAGCCTTTGTAGGTCAAGTTGGCGCGCGTAGCCCAAGCACCCACATTGTTGGGCAGGTTGAGCACAGGGTCAAAGCTCTTTTGGAACTTGGAGACAAAGCTCCCGCCCACCGTGGCGTAGCATTGCTTTTCCGACAGAGATGGAAAGACTTGGTTGAGGCTCCATTCGCCGTCCAGGCCGCGGACAATGCCCTCCCCTTTGCCAAAGTAGAGGCGTTGGCGTCCTAGAACGCCCTTCACGGTGAGGCCGTGCCCCAAATCGGTAATGATGCGGACGCCATCCATGGCATTGTCCAATCCCAAGCCGCGCTCTTCGTAGGAACGGAAAATCAATCCCGATCCAAACTGCTCGTAGAAATTGCCCACTGTAATGTTCCAGCGGTCTCGGTTGAGGCGTGCGTAGCGGTAGCTGATGCCTTCCCCGCGGTAGCCCGGAGGGAAGCCGAGCATGACGTTTTGGTAGTTTTCGTAGCGCATGCCCGCTTGAAAATCCCCATCGGTGTAGGTGAAGAGCGCAAAGCCTTGACCTAGGAGGCGCTCGTCAGGGTAGAATTCGCCGCTGGGGTCCAGGACCTCATCGCGCAAGTACCATTGGGCATCGCTCTGAAGGATGGCGCGCAAGGTGGATTGCTGCCCCCATGCAGACCAGGTGCTGGCACAAAGGGCAAGGAGGAGCAGTTTCTTCATGACTTATTCGATGGGTTGTCCCGCCGCAAGGGCTTCGACTTTGTGCGCGAGTTCTTCCTCTTCGCCGGGCACGTACTTGTTGGCCTGCCAAACAATGTTGCCCTCGCCGTCCAGCAAGAAGGTATGGGGGACGTTGTTCACGCCCATGGCGCGACGCAGGTTGGAGTTGGGATCCAAGTAGACGCTGTAGTCCCAGGCTTGACCGGCCACGAAGGGAGCTACTTTGCTCATGGTGCGGGGATCGTCGATGGAAACGGCGACCACTTTGACACCGGTTTCCTCTACGAGGTCGATGTAGTAGTCGTGAAAGGCATTGAGTTCACTGATGCAAGGCTTGCACCAGGTGGCCCAAAAGCTGACAATCATGGGATGGCCATCGTTCTTTAACGTGGCGGCGTCTAGCGTTTGGCCTTGGAGGTTTTGAATTTCGGCGTTTGGAAGACCTTGGCCGAATGCGCCGTATGTAGCGCAAATGAGAAGGAGGGTAGTGAGCTGCTTCATACTAGAAATGAAAAATCCGGAGAGCAAACGCCCTCCGGATTGTAAAAATAGGCGATAAAGCTTAGTGAGCGACAGAGATGCGCACCGTTTGGACCGCGCCGTCAATGGTCACTTGAGCCGTGTACAAGCCGTTAGGCAAAGCAGCAACGGGAACTTCCAAGACGTGCTGACCAGCGGCCAGAACTTCTGCAGGAAGGTTCACGATTTGCTGACCTGCAACGTTGTAAACCGCTACAGCTACAGAAGCTTCTTGGTTCAAGTTCAAGTCCAAGTTAGCCGTCGTGTTCGCAGGGTTGGGGAATGCGACCAAAGAAGCCGCAGCTTGCTCGTCAACGCCCAAAGCGTTGTTAGCTACCCAAATGTTGTCAAAGTACAAGCTGTTGCCGTACTGAGACGTGCCTTCAAACTTGATTACCAAATCCGAAGCACCAGCGAACTGAGCCAAAGAAACTTGGTTGGTCACCCACTGGCTCGCCTGGGGGTAGAAACGTGAGGTTTGGTTACCAGAAGTGGCCAAGGTCGTGCCTGACTTGTCGAAGATGTTCGTCCACGTCACACCACAGTCGGTAGATGCATATACCTTGAAGGCATCGGCTTCACCTGAGTAGGAGCAGTAAGCGTGCTGGAAGTACAACTTAGGAGCGGTCAACGTGCTGATGTTGATCTTCTGCGTAGTTACAGAAGCAACCGTGCCTGCAGCGATGGCGTAGTAGTCCCAACGCAAAGACTTAGCAGACTGGCCCCAGCCGCCCAACTCGTATGAGGTGCCGGCAACAGACTTGTCCACCACGTACACGCGAGGAGCGGTAGCCGTGTTGAATTCCAAGATCATGTCAGAAGGGATGGTGCCGATGGTAGAGCCTTCCATGTCTTCCGTCTTTGGAGAAGCTTGAGGCGTAGAACCCAAGATAGCGATGTTCACGGGCGAAGAAGCGTTGTTCATGCCGTTGTAGTCACCGGAGCCGTTGGGGCTAGTGACTGTAGCTACCAAGGAGTTGGTGCCGCCGGCCAGCGTAGTTTGAGGGAAGGTGACTGTAGCCGTTTGGCCAGCGGTCAAAGAACCCGTCCAGTTCTGCGTAACAGGCGTACCGCCGTTTACAGAGTAGCCTACCGTTGCCGAGGTGATGGTGACAGAACCCGCGTTTTCAATCACTACAGAAGGCGTGCAGTTGGCATCGCACAAACCGTTCGTGCTTGCGTTCAACGCAGCCACACCAGCATCCGCCAAACCTGAAACGGCCTGAGGGGCAGAGTATGCCGCATTCTTCACGTCTTTGGTGCTGTTGTCCTGGACAAAAGCCACAACCGCTACTTCACCCAAGTTGGCGATGTAGGTAGGAAGTGCTACGTTGAAGGTGAAGGTCGAAGAGGCACCTGCAGCCCACGTGTCCGACAAGGTCGTGCCGCCAGCGTCGGGCAGCATTTTACGCATTACGCTGTAGAAGTCCGTCTCGCCGTTAGAACCGGGAGCGGTAGGATAGTTGATTTCCTCTTCAACGATCACCGTGTGCAACTTCAAAGAGTTGGCAGAGCCCGAAGAGAAGGAAGACGTGCCAGGGTTGCTAACCGAAACGACAATCTGAATGGAGTCGTAGGTAGCGTTCAACTGGTGGTACACAGAAACCGCCAATGGAGATGAGACGGCATACCGCGTGTCAATCATAGACTGCGTAACGTTGGCAGGAGCACCAGAGTAAGCGGAACCCGTGGGGGCAACACCGTCCATGGCCGTCCAGGGCACTCCGTTGACAGAGTAGTAGGAAACGCGCGTAGCAACATCCGTGGGGTTAGCTGCGTTCATAGGATCAACACCAGGCCAAGAAGTCTGGTACTTGATGGAGATGGCCTTCGTGGTATTGCCCGAGAGCAATGTGTTGAAGGCGGGGTTTTGAGAGGCGCAAGGTCCGCAAGACGCTTGGGTAAACTCCTCAAACAAAACCAGACGAGTTGCTTGGGCAAAGGCGGTTCCGCCGATTAGCATCAAGGCAACAGCAAGCGTAAGTTTTTTCATAGGTGCTTGGTTGAAAATAGAGAAAAAAGCCTTTTCAGGGGTTTAAACAGGAGCGAAAGGTAAGCAAAATGCGCTTTTGTCCTGCATGCTCCACGTGATTGCCGAAGAGAGTAGTACCTTTGAAACCTAGGTTATTCAAGTCCTGATTATGAAACGTTTTATGGCCCTTGTGGCCCTCCTTTTGACGACCGGCGCCTTTGCCCAAAATCTAAGTGTTCACTCCATGGATTCTGTCGCGTATGTAAACAGCCACACGGGGTCCTTGGCGGAAGCGCATATTGCCCTCCAGAACAACTCGGCAAGCACCCAGAGCTACCTTATTAAGCGCGCCCAAGTGGGCACCACTGGCTTGGTGGATTCCAACTATTTCTGCTGGGACCTTTGCTACCCTACCTGGGTAAACCAAAGTCAGGGCTATGTGGACATCAACGCCGGCGCAGTGGCCTATGATTTTAGCGGCTACGCCTATGTCATGGATACGGCTGCCAATGGACAGGACACGATTTGGTATACGTTTGAAAACATCAACGATAGCACGGACTTCTTGACGGTCCAAGTGATCTATGCCTTCTCGACCACCTTTGGCCAGGGCGAACCTGTGAGCTACAGCACGAAGATCTATCCTAACCCTAGCAGCACGGGCCGCGTAACCTTGGAGTTCGCCCCCGCCCCTCAAGCGTCTACCGTAGAGGTCCTGGACGTATTGGGTAAAGTGCACGCACAAATCAACGTTCCTGCGTTTGCTACGAAGGCCGTTTGGAATTCTCAAGACGCGGCGAAAGGGGTCTACCTTCTTCGCAAGCGTTCGGGCAGCCAGCTTGAAAATTTGGGCAAAGTGCTCGTCCACTAACATACCAAAGAGGCCTACACAGGCGTTAAACCCCGTATGTTTCACCATTTCGTTGGACGTTTAATCGAGAAATCGCCCGCGCATGCCGTCTTGGAATGCGGGGGAGTGGGCTACTACTTTCACATTTCCCTCACGACCTACGGTCAATTGCCAGAGGGGCCTGAAGTGAAGTTGCTCGCGCACGCTGTGTACCGCGAGGATGCGCAGCTACTCTTCGGTTTTATGACGGCTGCGGAACGCGATGTCTTCTTACTCCTTCTAAGCGTGTCGGGCGTCGGCGCCAATACGGCCCGAATGATTCTCTCCGCCTTGGCCCCCGCGGAAGCGGTCCAAGCCATAGCCTCGGGCAACAGCGGCCTGTTGCAACGCATCAAGGGCATCGGCGCCAAAACGGCGCAGCGCATTGTCGTGGACCTTCGCGACAAAGTGGGCAAAGTGGATGCTGCGGCAGACGCTGGCGAAGCAGGTTCAACCCGTGCAGAAGCGATACAAGCCCTGACGGTGCTGGGCTTTAGCCGCGGTCCCGTGGAAAAAGCAGTGGCCAGCATCTTGGCCAAAGATCCCAGCGCCACAGTGGAAACGGTGGTTAAACTGGCATTAGGGCAGCTCTAATGAGTGGTTTGAGGCGCATACTTGCCACGGCCTTCGCCGCGCTAGCGGTGTTCGGAGCGGAGGCCCAGGTGCAGGACAGCAGTTCGACGTGGACCATGCCGGGTTTGAGTGCGCCGACCAATGTTCGGACCGTGGTGACCTACGATCCGGTGACTGGTTTTTACGTTCAGCAGAAGTACATCGGGACCGTGCCCATCGGCGGACCGGTCTATTATTCTCCCTCGGAATACCAGCAGCTCGTTTTTGGCCAGCAAGAGGCCCAAGGCTGGCAGTCGCGCTGGTCGCAAGGTTCGGCCTCCGACAGCCGAGAGGGAGCGAGCATTGTGCCCGACATGACCATTACCAATCCGACCATCAAGGACATCTTTGGGTCGGATGAGTTGGAAATTCGGCCACAGGGCACGGCGGAAATTCGGTTTGGATTGCGCTTCCAGCACATTAAAAATCCGATCGTACCCGAACGCAACCGGAAGACCCTTGCGTTTGACTTTGACCAAAAAATGCAGGTGAACGCCACCGGGAAGCTGGGCGAGCGTTTGGACATGCAGATCAACTACGATACGGAGGCCACATTTGCGTTTGAGAACAAAATGAAGTTGGATTTCAAAGGCACCGAAGACGACATCGTCAAGGCGCTGGAGATGGGCAACGTCAGCCTGCCCACGGGCGGAAGCCTCATCACGGGCGCGCAGAGCTTGTTTGGCTTGAAGGGGCAGTTCCAGTTTGGAAATACGACGGTAACGACGGTGATGGCGGAACAACGCAGCCAAAGCCAGAACCTCAACATTCAAGGGGGTGCAACCACCCAAGAATTTCTCATCCAGGGCGATGCCTACGAGGCCAACCGCCACTTCTTTTTAGGCCATTACTTCCGCGACCACTACGAGCAGTGGGTGAGCACCCTGCCGGTGATTCAATCGCCCGTGCAGATTACGCGTTTGGAGGTTTGGGTAACCAACCGCCGTAGCACGCCCACGGAAGTGCGCAACCTCATTGCGTTCACCGACTTGGGCGAGGGGCAGAGCAAGGCCTGGCGTTCGACCGCCAACAACCGTCCCGGCGATGTCATCTTTCCCGGCGCCACGTCGGATCCGCTGCCGAGCAACCGGGTGAACTTGCTGGATCCCGAGGAATTGGTGCAGCGCTTTCCGGGTGTCAGGGATGCGGCCAGCGCGGGCTCCTCCTTGACGGCTTCCGGCTACGACGCCAACGTCGAATACGCCGAACTCACCAACGCACGCAAACTCCAACCCAACGAATACACCTTCCATCCGCAGCTGGGCTACATGACCTTGAACACCGCCCTCAACCAGGACGAGGTGCTCGCGGTCGCCTACCAGTACACGGCGAACGGCCGCACTTACCAAGTCGGTGAATTTTCCAACGACGGTATTGTTGCGCCCAAGTCTTTGGTCTTGAAGCTGTTGAAGCACACCTTGCTCAACGTGAAGTCGCCCATTTGGGACTTGATGATGAAGAACGTGTACAGCCTGAATGCCTTCCAGCTTTCGCCCGAGGATTTCCGCTTGGAGGTGCTCTACCGAAACGACGAAACCGGCTTGCCCATTCCCTTCCTACCCAAGTCCTCGGTCAAGGACAAGCTGCTGATTCAGGTACTGGATTTGGACCATGTCAACAGCAACAACGACCCCTTCCCCGATGGTTTGTTTGACTACATCGAGGGCGTTACGGTCCTGAGCCAAACAGGCCGAGTGATCTTGCCCGTCTTGGAGCCCTTTGGTTCTGCCTTGGACCGCGCCTTGTCCTCTGCAGATGAAAAAAAGCGCTACGTCTTCCAGCAGCTCTACGACTCGACGCTATTCCGCGCTCAAGAGCAAACCCAGCTCAACAAATTCGTGCTCCGTGGCCGCTACAAGTCGGCGGGAGGTTCGTTGATCCAGCTCAACGCCTTCAACATACCGCGCGGATCGATTTCGGTCACGGCGGGCGGCAGCAAGCTGATTGAAAACCAGGACTTCACGGTGGATTACGCCTTGGGCCAAGTGCGCATCCTAAACGAAAGTCTCCTGTCCTCGGGGGTGCCTGTTCGGGTCAGCTTTGAGAACAATACGCTCTTCAACATGCAGGCAAAAACCTTTGCCGGCACGACGGTCGAACATCAGATCTCCAAGGACTGGACGGTGGGCGGCTCGTTGCTGCGCTTGTCCGAACGCCCGCTCACGCAAAAAGTCAACGCGGGGGACGAGCCCATTTCCAACCGAATTTGGGGCCTCCACACGCAGTACCAAAAGAACTTGCCCGGCCTCACCCGCTTCTTGGACGGCTTGCCCTTCATCTCGACCAATGCCCCTTCGCGCGTTCAGGTTCAGGCGGAGTTTGCCCAGCTCATACCCGGCTCGCCACGCGGAATCAAGATCAACGGCGAGGCGACGACGTATTTGGACGACTTTGAAACGAGCCAAACGACCATCGACCTCCGTGGCACCACCACGTGGACCTTGGCCTCGACCCCTGAGGGCCAGAGCAAGCTCTTCCCCGAGGCCTCCTTGGCCAACGACTGGGCCTACAACGCCAACCGAGCACGCATGAGCTGGTACATCATTGACCCCAGCTTCTTTGCATCGACCTCGCAGACACCGGAGAATATCCGAAACAACCCCGCCATCACCTCCGACCACCGCCAGCGCATGGTTCCCTTGGCGGAGGTCTTCCCCAACATCCCCCTTCAGCCGGGCATGGCGCGCAACATTGCGATGTTCGACCTGCAATTTGACCCCACCGAACGCGGACCCTACAACTACGACGTGGACGGCTTCCCGGGCTTGTCCAAGGGTCTGGAGACGGACGGAAGCCTCAAGGACCCGCGTTCGCGCTGGGCCGGCATCATGCGCCAGTTGACCATCAACAACTTTGAGGAGCAAAACATCGAGTTCATCCAGTTTTGGGTAATGGACCCCTTCTTGGACGATCCCAACGCGGCGGGCGGAGATCTCTATTTCCACCTCGGCAATTTGTCCGAGGACATCTTGAAGGACGGCCGTCAGAGCTTCGAGAATGGGCTTTCGCCCACGGGCATCCGGGTCGATGTGGATTCGAGCATTTGGGGCTATACCTCCAAGTACCAGCCCGTAGTGGACGCCTTTGACAACGATCCCAATGCGCGCCTCTTCCAGGACGTGGGCTTGGACGGATTGCCAGATACCGATGAGGCGGTGTGGCCTGGAGCCAATGGCCAGTCCTACCTCGCCGCTTTGGCGACGGTCTTTGGAACGGGTTCGGCCATCTACCAGGCGGCCGCCAATGACCCGGCTGCGGACAATTTCAAATACTACCGCGGCCCCAGTCAAGACAGCGCGGATGCCGATATTTTGCGCCGCTACCGCTACTTCAACAACCCGGACGGCAACTCGCAAACCACCTTGATCAACGGCTTGCCCGCGACCTACACCAACTTGCCCGACAAGGAGGATGTCAACCGCGATGCCACGCTCAACAAGGCGGAGCAGTACTTCCAGTACCGCATTTCCATGCGCCCGGAAGACCTGGTCATTGGCAAGAACCACATCGCAGACATTTACGAGACCACCACGGACCTTCTGCCGGACCAAACCCGAAAGCCCGTCCGCTGGATTCAGTTCAAGATTCCCGTCTTTGATCCCGACGACCGCGTCAATGGGGCGAGTGACTTCCGCTCCATCCGCTTCATGCGTATGGTTCTGAAGGGCTGGGAGGATCCCACGGTGCTGCGCTTTGCGCGTTTGGACCTCGTTCGGGGCGAATGGCGCCGCTACCGCTTCTCGCTAGAGGAGTCCCGCGAACTCATTCCCGTTGACGTCAGCGACGAAACCAGCTTTGTGATGAACGCCGTCAACTTGGAAGAAAACGGCGGCCGCCAGCCCATTCCCTACGTGCTTCCTCCGGGCATCGAGCGCCAGGTCTTGCTCGGCAACACCTCCCTCGTGCAGCAGAACGAACAGTCGCTCTCGATGAAGGCCTGTGGGTTGCGGGACGGAGATGCGCGCGCGGTCTTCAAGAATACGACCATCGACATGCGCATGAACAAGCGTTTGCGTCTCTTTGCCCACGCGGAGGCAGGGGATGCCGCGCAGCCTTTGAACGATGGGGATGTCCACCTCTTCATCCGAATGGGCAACGATTACAGCCAGAACTACTACGAGTACGAGGTGCCCTTGAAGGTTACGCCCTACGGCAGCACGGATCCCGGCGTGATTTGGCCTTTGGAGAATGAAATTGATTTGGCCTTTGAGGCCTGGACGTCGCTGAAGTTGGAGCGCGATGCGGCCATGCGTGACAATCCCGCCATTACCAGTGGGGTGCCCTTTGAGAAGGTGTACGGGGAGGGGGTGATTCGCGTTGTGGGCGTGCCGAATTTGGGCAACGTGCGCACCATGATGCTGGGCATCCGAAACCCCAAAAAGCGAAGCTCGGCCAGCGCGGATGACGGTCTGGACAAATGTGCCGAAATCTGGGTCAACGAGCTCCGCATGACGGACTTCGACAACCGGGGCGGCATGGCGGCCCTTGCCCGCAGTACCGCCACGCTTGCGGACCTCGGGCAAGTGGCCTTGAGCACGACCTACTCGACGGTGGGATTTGGCTCGCTCGAAATGAATCCGATGGAGCGCAACAAGTTCTCCTCCGCGACCTATGATTTGCAGACCAATTTGGAACTGACCAAATTCCTGCCCTTCCAAACGCGCCTCAAGCTTCCCTTCTTCATCAACCACGCCCAAGACTGGAAGACGCCCATGTTCAATCCGCTCGACCCGGACATCGAAATGGGCCGTGCCCTCAGCAACCTGCCCACGGCGGGCGAACGCGATTCGCTCCGCTCCATGGTGTCGGACTTCACCCAGCGCCGCGGTTTCAATTTCACCAACGTGCGCTTTGAGCGCGGCGGAGGTGGCGGTGGCCGCGGGGCAGGCCCCGGCGGCAGCTTTGGAGGCGGCGGCAAAGGCGGCGGCCCCGGTCTACCAGGCGGTGAAGGACGCCCCGGCGAGAGCCGCATGGGCGGTGGCGGTGGCGGCGGAAAGGGCATGGGCCCGACCCCCTTTGACCTCGCCAACTGGACCGCATCCTATGCCTTTAACGAGGTCCTCAAGCGCGATGCCAACACCCTTGTGGACAATTTCCAAGAGTACAAGGGAAGCTTGGCCTACGTCTTCCAAACGACGCCCTTCAACATTCAGCCTTTCAAGAAGATCAAGAACAAAAATTTGGGCTTGATTAAAGACTTCAACCTCAACCTGACGCCGTCCCGCGTTTCGGCACGTGCGGAAGTCAACCGCACCCTGCAAATCATGCAGATGCGCAACGTGGACAACCCCAAGTTCCAGCTGCCGATGACCTTCAGCAAGAACTTCACGATGGACCGCAACTACAACGTGATTTGGGACTTGAGCAAGGGCTTGAAATTTGATTACACGGCCCGAATGCGCGTCCGCGTCGACGAACTCCCCGGACCCAACACCGTGGACTCCGTGAAGACCTTCCTGCTTCAAGGCATCCAAGCCGGTGGCCGCCCCGTGACCTACCACCACACCATCAATACCTCGTGGAACGTGCCCATCAACAAGCTGCCCTACATGGACTTTGCCCAAGTGCAGCTGCGTTACACCGCCGACTACGACTGGAGCACCAACTCGCTGTTGGCCTTGATGCAGCAAATCGACAGCCTCAACTATGGCAATACCATCGAGAATTCGGGCAAGTGGAATGCTACGGCCAACTTGAACTTTGCCACCTTCTACAACAAGTTCCCCTGGTACAAGAAATTGAAGCAGGGCGCCGGCCGCTCGCGCGGCGGCGCAGCCGCTCCGGCGCGCAGGCCCCAGGGCCGCGGCGCCTCCGCTACCAAAGACGCCAAGGAGGAAGATGCTCAGAATGGGGTAGGGAAGCAGATCTTGATTGGCGTTGTGGATTTTGCCACGATGGTGAAGAGCATCAATGTATCCGGAAGCTTGAACACGGGTACGCTTCTGCCGGGCTTCACGCCTACGCCGCAGTATTCGGGCTTGAATCCCGCCAAGGGCTTGGCGCCGGGCTGGGCAATGATCGCGGGCTTGCCGGTGGACATCGGTCCTTTGGCGGCTGCCAACGATTGGCTCATCAAGAACCCCAACCAGCCCAACCGCATGATGCGCACGGTGACGCGTACGGTGAACGGTCGCGCACAGTTGGAGCCCTTGACGGATTTCCGGATTACGGTGACGGCCAACCAGACTTTCGGCAGTCAACAGAGCAGTACCTACCGCTACAGTACGGGCTTGGGTCGCGACAGCTTGTTCCCCCAGGGCTTCCATGCCTTTAGCCCGCAGAACCAGCAGACCTTTACGACGAGTTGGTTGGCGTGGAATTCGGCCTTTGAATCCAGTGTGGCGCCAGATTACAACAGCGATGTGTACAGCAAATTCTTGCAGAACCGCTTGGTGATTTCGGACCGTTTGGCCTCCGCGCAGGCCGCAAGCGATCCCACCTATGCGAAGGACTTCTACGACTTCCCAGATTCCTCGCGCTACGGCTTTGATGGGTATTCGGTCCTTCAAACCGATGTCCTGCTGAACAGCTTCTTGTCCACATATGGAATGGGCGATGCGACTACCTGGGCGATCAACGACCTCGCCGGCATTGCCCCCATGCCCAACTGGACGATCAACTACACCGGTTTGATGCGCTTGAAGCCGATGCGGAAAATTTTCACGGCCTTCTCGTTGAATCATGCCTATGCCAACAACTTGACGGTGCAGGGCATTCAGACCAATATGCTGCGTTCACAGCGCTTGCAGGACGATCCCACGATGCTTTACCCGCGCAATGCCAACTTTGACATCCTTTCCGAAAATCAAGTCGGGCAGGTGTCCATGTCGGAGTCCTTCTCGCCGTTGGTGGGTGTGGATATCCGAACGCGCACCAACACCTCCTTCAAGTTTGAAGTAGGCAAACAGCGCCAAGTAGCCCTGAGCATGGCCAACAACCAAATCACGGAGAGCAAATCCACGGACGTCACCATTGGCGTGGGCTACATCATCCGCGATGTGCAGTTCACCATTGTCGACGAGGCCGGCACGCGCAACAACATCAAATCCAATTTGGAGTTGAAGCTGGACCTGCGTTTGGCGGACAATCAAACGGTGATTCGCCGCATTTTGGAAGGCTTCAACCAGCCGACCGCGGGCCAAAAGCGCACCACCATCAAGTTCACGGCGGACTACCGTTTGAGCCGACGCTTGGCCGCTCAGTTCTACTACGATCAGACGATTTCGGAATTCAAAACGTCGATGGCCTTCCCCACCAACCAATGGCAGAGTGGAATTGCCTTCCGACTTAACCTCGGAAACTAACCCTCGCCCTATCTTTGAGGCCTAATATTTCAGACCATGAACGTTCCTGCTGACCTCCGCTATTCGAAAGACCACGAGTGGATTCGCATTGAAGGCGACCACGCCTACATCGGCATTACTGATTTCGCTCAAGGCGAATTGGGCGATATCGTATTTGTGGACATCCCCACGGAAGGGGAGACCTTGGATGCGGAAGAGGTATTTGGTTCAGTAGAAGCTGTGAAAACGGTGAGCGATCTCTACCTCCCCATCGCAGGTGAAGTGGTGGAAGTGAATGCCGACCTCGATGGCGCACCTGAATCCGTCAACAGCGATCCCTACGGCGCTGGCTGGATGGTAAAAATCAAGGTAACCGACGCTTCTCAAGCGGATCAGTTGATGGACGCCGAAGCGTATGCGGCGCTCATCGGTGCCTAACATTCCCCGCTGGTTTTGGCTGAGTGCCGGCGCCCTGTGGTGTGCGGTGGTCATCTACTTTAGCCTACTGTCTCCGGATCGGCTACCCGATCTTTTTGTCTCCATCAAGGACCTCATTCTGCATTTTGTAGCCTATGGGGTAGCGGCGTTTTTGTTGACCATGGGTTCGCGCTCGCCGCGCGGTCCTTGGAAGCCTGCTCTCGTGAGTTTTGTACTGGGGGTCGGTTTGGAAATTCTTCAGCCCATAGTTGCGGTAGGGCGTCATTTTAGCTATTCGGACATGGGTGCGAACACCGCAGGTTTAATTTTTGGAATGCTTCTTGCGCTACGATTTGGGAAGCGTATCTTTAACCCGTAAAATTTGCCACATGCAAAACCGTAAATCCTTTATTGCCGACCTGGAGAACAAGAAAGGCCTCTTCTTGCAGATCGGTTTGGTGCTTGCCCTGAGCAGCGTATGGATGGCCTTTGAATGGAAGACCTACAAAGACGGTCCGGGTTCATTGGGTGACATGGAAATGGTGATTGATGACGAGGAAGTCCTTGTTACTCAACGCAACACGCCACCGCCTCCCCCACCTCCCCCCGCACCGCCCGAGGTGTTGAACATCGTAGATGACGAGAAGGTGGACATCGATGAATTGACCATGGAGTCTACGGAAATTGACAACGACGATATGTTTGAGCTTCTTGAAGTAGACGTCAACCAGGACGAGGTCTTCAACTTTGTGAACGTAGAAAACAAGCCCATCTTCCCCGGTTGTGAGGACCTCGCTACGGAAGATGAACGCTTTAACTGCTTCAACATTAAGATTCGTCAGTTTGTCGGCAAGGAATTTGAATTCCCCGAGATGGCGAAGCAAATGGGCATCCAAGGCAAGGTTTGGGTTTCCTTTATTATCGAAAAAGACGGCAAGGTGAGTGACATCGTCATCGAGCGCGGCGTAGACAAGTTGTTGGACGACGAGTCTGTGCGCGTGGTGAAGAAGCTGCCAAAAATGATTCCTGCGAAAGTAGGCGGTCGTTCTGTGCGCATGCGCTACTCTCTGCCTATCAACGCCAAGTTGCAATAAGTACTGCTGATTTGTGCGATTAAACGTTTAAAAGCCCCGGCCTCCGGGGCTTTTTTTATTCCTTTCTCATGACTCCATTTTCCCATAGCCCACTCGAGCCCAACGTCTTACTGCAAGCTGTTTACGATGCGGCCGATGCCATTTTAGAGGTCTACCATCAACGCGAAGCCATCGTGGCTCAAACCAAGTCCGACAACAGTCCTGTAACGGAAGCGGACCTTCGCGCTCACAAAATCTTGAACGCGGCATTGGTCACATCAGGATGGCCCGTTCTAAGCGAAGAAGGGCACCATGCACAGTACGAAACGCGGAAGGATTGGGACTATTTCTGGGTCGTCGATCCTTTGGATGGGACGAAGGAGTTTATCAAGGGCAATGGGGAGTTTACCATTAACGTAGCCTTGGTCAAAGGAAAGGAGCCAGTATTTGGAGTGGTCTACAGCCCCATTCTAAACTGGCTCTACGTGGGCGGACCTGAAATGGGGGCCTATAAATCCATGCAGCGTGTATCCTGGGAAGAGCTTCTAGCGCAGGCCATGCGCCTTCCCGCTCGCTTGCCCGAATCTATAACCGTAGTGGCTAGTCGCTCACATGGAAGCCCCGAAACGGAGGCCCTCATCGCCAAATGGGAATCCGAGCATGGGGCTATTGAACGCGTGAGCATGGGGAGTTCGCTCAAGATTTGCCTGGTAGCCGAGGGGCGTGCCCACGCCTATCCGCGCATTGCGCCTACCATGGAATGGGATACGGCCGCCGGCCATGCAGTGGCCTTGGGCGCAGGCTGCCACATGTTCCAAGTGGAAGTCGTTGAAGGCATGCCCACGTGGTCCAAACCGGTTATTTACAACAAGGAAAACCTCCTAAATCCGTACTTCTTGGTCTGTGCCGCGCCGTATCTTTGCGGCCATGCGTGACGTAGGCCTCCTTTTAAAGTTTAGACTGGCATTTACGGTCGTTTTTTCGGCGGCTGCAGGCTACTTGCTGGGGGCTCCAGCGTTCGTCGTATCTGATTTCTTGCTCTTGACGCTTGGAGGCTTTGCCATTGTGGGATCGAGCAATGCCTTCAACCAAATTTGGGAGATTGAACGCGATGCCGTCATGGAGCGGACGAAGAACCGCCCCCTGCCTTCGGGCCGAATGAAGAAGTCCGAGGCCTATTTCTGGGCCTTTGGTCTAGGGGTTGCTGGTACGGTGGCGCTGGGCTACCTCAACGTCGCTACGGCTGCCTTTGGGCTCTTGAGTTTGCTGATCTACGTCCTCGCCTACACACCTATGAAAGCCCATAGTCCTTGGGCAGTTCTGATTGGGGCTTTTCCCGGGGCCATTCCCTTCTTGCTTGGCTGGGTCGCGGTGACCGGAGATTTTGGTATTGAGGCCGGGACCTTGTTCGCTCTGCAGTTCATTTGGCAATTCCCCCATTTTTGGGCCATTGCATGGGTAGGCTATGACGACTACGCGAAGGCGGGCTACTACTTGCTGCCCACGCGCAAAAAGGACCGAACGGCCACGCAAGTAAGCATTGTATATACCCTATGGATGCTCTTCGTGTCCGTGCTTCCAGCGTTTGGCATCACGGGGGCATTGACCCTGAGCTGGCCCGCGGCTCTCGTAGTTTTGGTGCTCGGTTTAGATGTACTCTGGGCGGCCTGGAAGCACCACCGCTCCCCATCGGATGAGGCGGCGCGTAAACTCATGTTCGCCACCATACGTTACTTACCTATGGTACAAATCACCTACGTGGTAAATCACTATTTGGCATAATTGACTCTCATGGAAAACAAGACAGCAAAACCTCTATTGTGGATTGGCATGGCCAGCATCGGTATGGCCTTTGCGGGATTGACCTCTGGCTACGTTGTGGCAAAAGGTTCCTTGGACGCAAAAAATTTGTGGCAACTCATTGAACTCCCAAATGCCTTTTACTACTCCACGGCGGCTATCCTCCTGTCTTCGCTCCTACTCATGCAGGGCAGCAAGGCCATGAAAGAAGGGATGGCCAAGAAGGCCACGCAGTACCTTTTGTTTACGCTAGCCCTAGGCGCGGCCTTTGTAGTGCTTCAAGTGGCAGGATGGAAACATTTGACGGACGGAAATGTGTGGTTCACAGGCCCCAATAGCACCCCAGCGGGATCTTGGCTTTATGTTATCACCTGGTTCCACTGGATGCATGCTTTGGCGGGCATTGTTGTACTCAGCATCACCTATTTCCAAGCCCAAAAAGGAGCGTATACGCCTGATAATCACCTAGGCTACACCCTAGGGGGGCAATTCTGGCATTTCTTGGGCTTGCTCTGGATTTATTTACTCCTGTTTTTGGCGTTTCTGCGCTAATTTTGCAGCTCTGTAACCTAGACGAAATACACCGAATGGCAACTTCAGCTTCAACTAGCGTTTGGTCTCAAGGAGGCAACCAACCCATGCAGTCGGAATACGGCAAAATGATGATGTGGTTCTTCCTGATTTCTGACGCCTTGACTTTTTCTGGTTTCTTGACCGCTTACGGCTTTATGCGTTTCCGCTACGAGTCCGTTTGGCCTGTTGCGGAAGACGTATTCACCCACTTCCCTGGTTTGCAAGGGGACCAGCCCTTGCTCTATGTAGCCTTCATGACCTTCATTTTGATCATGTCCTCTGTAACCATGGTATTGGCCGTGAATGCAGGGCATCATTTGAAGAAAACCGCTACGGCTTGGTGGATGGTTGCTACCATTGTAGGCGGCGCCATCTTCGTGGGTTCTCAAGCATGGGAGTGGTACCACTTCATCATGGGCGACAAGGGCGGCATTGAGCTCGCCAACACCGAAGTTTGGAAGGTGGCCAACGAAGAAGGGGAAGTTCTTTCTCTGTCACAGCTTGTACACGGCATGGAGCATGGCCACGCGGCTAACCACGAAGAAACCTTTACGACCGAAGAGGTTGTTGCTGCGTTTAAAGCCAACGAGCACGTTGTTTTGCAGAGCCCAGGCAAAGGTCACCCTGCCATGACGCGTGAAGCTTCCTTGGCCGCCTTGAACGGCGCAGAAGTCATCCAAGGTGCCAACATGGAGCACAATGAATACGGCGCACAGCAGTTTGCCAATTTCTTCTTCTTTATCACGGGTTTCCACGGTTTCCACGTATTCTCTGGAGTGGTACTAAACGTGTTGCTCTTCTGGAACGTATTGCTCGGCACGTACGAGCGTCGCAAGTCCTACCTCATGGTCGAAAAAGTCGGTTTGTACTGGCACTTCGTTGACTTGGTATGGGTATTTGTATTCACATTCTTCTACCTCGTATAATTCTCTCAGAAAACATGGCAGATCACGCATCCCCCTCAGGAACCGGTTGGATTTGGAAAATCTTTTGGATCCTTTTGGTAATCACAACGGTAGAAGTTGTTCTGGGCATCATTAAGCCTGAATTCATGTTGTCCACTGTAGCCGGCACCTCTCTATTGAATTTGGTGTTCATCGGCTTGACGCTTGTCAAGGCGGCCTACATCGTTCAATACTTTATGCACCTCAAATACGAATTGGGCAGCCTTCAGAAGGCCATTTACTTGCCCGTTCTCATTTTGATTCCCTACCTCACCTTCATCTTGTTGTTTGAAGGTCAGGCGGTATTTGAATTTTAAGCATGCAACGAACCGGCAAGCGGCTTCTTCTAGGTGTGCTGCTGGTGTTGCCGGTAGCGATGTACTTGGGCTCACTCGCGATCTCAGGTGCAGTCAACTTCAGAAGCTTAGAAAACCTCGGAAATCCTTTAGCTGAAAAGCCGGATACGTCGGTCTACCTGCGTTCCGATGGTCAGGCATGGACCTTGGATTCGGCACGCGGTAAAATTGCCGTGGTAAGTTTCTTCTTTACCTCTTGTCCCACCATTTGCCCAGCCATGAACTTCCACCTAAAGGAAGCACATGACCGCCTCTACGGCTACAAGGATCTTGTCTTTGTCAGTATTTCCGTGGATCCGCAAACGGACGTCCCAGTTGTTTTAGAAACCTACAAGGACAACCTTGGTGTGACGCAGTCCAACAAATGGGACTTCATCACGGGCGACCGCGACGCCATCTACCGACTGGCCAACTCCCTCTGGTTGCACGCGAGCCAGGACTCCACCGCGGATGGTGGGTATTCGCATTCCCAATCGGCTGTTATCCTGGATTGGAACGGAAGTTTGCGCAGCCGCATTACGGACGATGGAAACCTTTTGGGGGCCTACGATGTTTCAGAACCGTACCTCGTGGACCAACTCGTTGAAGATGTTCGGGTGTTGGTCAAGGAGCACCGAAAAGTTAAAATGGGCCAAGCCGAATGAACCCCCAATCTCCCAAAGCACACCCTAACGACCGCATGGCCATACCCGTCATCGTAGGTCTATCCATTGCGGTCCCCATCGCCGTAGCCTTGCTTTTCTTGCTGCCCGAATCTTGGAAGCTCCAGTGGGGCAGCGCCAATGTGCGCAGCTTGCCCTTTTTTCACGCCGTGCTCAACGGGTCAACGGCCGTACTCCTCGCTGTAGGCTTTGGCATGATAAAGACCAAAAATGTGGCGCTTCACCGCTTGGCCAACGTGGGCGCCTTTGCGCTTTCGGCGATCTTCTTGGTGTCCTATGTGATTTCGCACCTGTCCAATCCGGATGCGCACTTTGGGGGCGAGGGGTGGATTCGTCCTGTTTACTTCTTCATCCTCATCAGTCACATCCTGTTGAGTGTGCCCGTTTTGCCCTTGGCGATGCTCTCCATTTACCGCGCTTGGAACAATCAAATAGCGGCCCACAAGGCCTTGGTCAAGTGGACCTTCCCCATTTGGATGTATGTGGCGGTCACGGGCGTGCTGGTCTATGTCTTTATGGCCCCTTATTACCCTGTGGCATGAAGAAAGTGCTCCTTCTTTGCGTACTATTGGCCCTGAGCGTTTCTGCTCAAGCGCAGTGTGCTATGTGCAAGGCGGCGGCCGAAACGGATCTGGAAGGCGGACAGGGTGTAGCCGACGGTCTAAACGAGGGCATCCTCTATCTGATGGCCTTTCCCTACTTGCTCATTGGAGGCGTGGCCTTCATGTGGTACCGCCACCAAAAGCAAAAAACGAACGACTGAGCACTTTAGCACGGTATTTGCGAACTTGTAGTGCCGAATCTCGGATTGCACTAAACCCCTATACTGTGAAGACGCGCATATTCTTCTTGGCCTTTGTTTCCGCCCTTGCTTTGCACGCGCAGGAATTGCCAGAAACTTGGACGCTCAACGAATGCGTGGAAAAGGCCATTGCCTACAACTATTCCGTGCGTCAATCGGCCAATGCCGTAAAGGGGGCCCAGTCGGATGCGGCACCCGCCCTAGGGGCTATGTTGCCTCAGATTTCGGGGAGCGCCGGCAATGCCTGGAACTCAGGTTTGACCATCGACCCCGTTACCAATGAGGTTCGCTTCAACAATCTTTCTACGGCTAATGGCGGATTGGGCTTTGGCATGACCCTCTTTGACGGTTTTGCTTCCTTCAATGCCTGGCGCCAGGCCAAAGTGAATATTCTCGCAGCGCAGTACCAGTATGAAGCAGCCGTAAATACCGTGGCCTTGAATGCGGCCTCGCAGTACCTCGCCGTTTTGCTCGCTCAGGAGGCGGAAAAGGTAGCGGCTGAGCAAGTCAAGGTGACTCAGGGCCAACTTCGCCGCGCCACCCAGCTGGTCGAAGCCGGTGCATCCCCAGCCAACGAACTCTTGCAAGTGGAAGCACAACTCGCCCGTGACGAGCAACGCCTCCTCACAGCTCAGAATCAGACAACACTTTCCTACCTCGCTTTGGCGCAGTCCATGGGGGTCCCATTGGGCTCGTTCACCCTGGCGGAGGTCAAGGACAGCGAGTTCAATGGCAAGCCTACCGTGATCAGCTTGCGCCCTGAGGCGATTTACAGCGCGTCTGTAGCGGATCAACCTTCGATTAAGGCCGCATCGGCCCGAATGGAAAGCGCCGCCCTCGGAATCAAAGTCGCTCAAGCACGCCGGTTGCCTCGCCTTTCCGTCAATGGCCAATTGGGTACGAGTTATTCCGATTTAGCGCGCAAAGTCACCGGCAGCAGTTCGGTGATTGTGCCCGTGGGCTACTGGGACAACGGCGGCACCCAAGTGCCGGTCTACACGGAGTATTCTCTTCCCATTACGGAGGCTATGTCCTTCTCGGACCAAGTCTATGAAAACCAACGCCGCTACGTCGGTTTGAATGTCAGTATTCCCATTTTTAGCGGCTTCCAGGTGCAGAATGGCATCACGCGCAGCAAACTCAACGCCTTGAATGCCGAACTTCAGTACGAGCAGGAACGCGACAACTTTGAGCAGTCCGTGCAACGTGCCCATGCTGACGCCAGCGCCGCTTGGTCGCAGTACGAAGCCGCCCAAAAGTCCCTGGCCGCTTCTCAAAAAGCCATCGATGATGCCAACGTTCGTCGCACGGAAGGCATGATGACGGTGTACGACTACAACAGCGTCCAGAATACCTACCTCGCGGCGGTTAGCGATGTGCTACGTGCCAAATACGACGCGCAGTTCAAGGCGTACATCTTGAAATTTTACCTCCAAAACCCTCTAAAAGGAACACCCAATGAATAAGCGTTTATGGATCATTGTGGCCGCAGTGGCCGTACTTGGAACCGTTGGAGTTCTAGGGAAGAAGCAGGGATGGTGGGGAAGCACCGGGGACACCCTTGAAGTGGAAGTCGTTTCTATTGAGGCGCACACCATTGTGGAAACGGTCAACGCATCGGGTAAAATTCAGCCGGCTGTGGACGTTAAAATCTCCCCTGAGGTGAGCGGCGAAATCATTGCGCTACCGGTGGTGGAGGGTCAAGCCGTGAAGAAGGGCCAGCTGCTCGCTAAAATCAACCCGGACATCTACCTCTCCATGGTGGGACGTGCCGAGGCATCCGTCAACATGGCGCGTTCAGGCAAGGCCCAAGCGCAAGCCCAGTTTTTGGAGGCGGAACAAACCTACAAGCGCAACCAAACGCTCAAGCTTCAAAATGTGATTTCCCAAGCAGAATGGGATGCTGCTCAGCGCATTTATGCCGTGGCGGAACTGGCGGTAGAATCGGCGGAATTCCAACTGCAGTCTGCACTGAATTCCTTGAAGGAGGCCAAAGACAACTTGAAGCGTACCACCATAACAGCGCCCATGGACGGCATTGTGACGGGTTTAAGCGTGGAAGTCGGCGAACGTGTAGTAGGAACGGCGCAGATGGCCGGTACCGAAATGATGCGCGTCTCTCAACTCGAAACCATGGAGGTAGTCGTGGACGTCAATGAAAACGACATCGTTCGCGTGCACATGGGCGACACGGCGATTGTTCGGGTAGATGCCTTTTTAGGCCATGACTTTAAAGCTGTCGTTACCGAAATCAGCAATGCCGCCAAAGGACAACAGGTGAGCGTCAACCAAGTCACCAACTTTGAGGTGGAAGTGCGCATCCTCCCAGAGAGCTACGCCGACCTCGTGACCGAAACGCGCAAGCAGCCTTTGCGTTCCGGCATGACGGCCACGGTGGATATTCGCACGCAAAAAGAAGCCAACGCCCGCTGCTTGCCCGTAGAGGCGGTTACCACGCGTCAAGACAGCGCGTCGGGTAAGATGATCGAGGTGGTCTTTGTGGCGCAGTCTGGTGTGGTTCAGCAATGCCAAGTCGAAACGGGCATTCAAGACGAGCGATTTATTAGCATCGGATCCAGCTTATCGTCCTTTGACGATCCCAAAGTGGTCCGTGGTCCTTTCGAAGCGGTTTCTCGCAAGTTGAACGACGGCGATAAAGTCACCGTTAAGGCGGCTAAGTAAGACTGCGTTTTGGCGCCTAAAATCCTGTTAATCGAGACCTCTTCGCACCGCTGCGATGTGGCCATCGCAGAGGGGGAGACGCTCCTAGTGGAGCGCGGATCACTGGATCCTAAAGGGTATCAGCACGCGGAGAACTTGCACGTATACGTGGAGGAAGCGCTCGCCGCGGCAGAGCTCCAGGTGTCTGACCTCGACGCCATAGCGGTTTCGGTAGGGCCAGGTTCCTACACGGGGCTTCGCATTGGGGTGGCCGCTGCCAAGGGCTTGGCTCAGCCCCATGGATTGCCCCTTCTGGCGTATTCTTCTCTGGAGGCCTTAGCCGTTGCTGCACGCGAGCTCCATCCTGAACTAGAACCCGAGGATCGCATCTGGGCCGCGATGGACGCGCGCCGAATGGAAGTCTATTCCGCCGTATTTGATGGCAGAGGACAGCGCCTTTCCGAAGATGCCCCCCAGCTCTTGGAGGAAGTTCCTGTACACCCGGAGGCATCCTCCGTCGGACGTGTTCTAGGGGTAGGAGACGGTGCGGAGAAGGCCTGTGCGGGATGGCCCAGTCTGGAAGTACTGCCTGTGGCCTATGCCCATGCGCGCCATGGCTTGCCCCTAGCTCTGAAGGCGTTGGAATCAAACCACCTGGCAGACCTGGCATCGCTTGCGCCTGCCTACCTTAAAGCCTACCGAGCGGGCAGTCCTAAGCTTGGACTTCCGAATACCTAAAGCACGCGTGATCGTGGTCGTTGACGATGCCCGTCGCTTGAAGGTGGGCATAGATGACCGTGCTTCCTACAAAAGAGAACCCGCGCTTTTTCAAGTCGGCTGAAATCGCATCGCTGAGGTCAGTTTTAGCGGGGACACCTGAGTCGGGTGCGCGGTGCACCGTTTGGCCCTCCGTCCAGCGCCAAAAGTAGTCGGCCAGTCCAAGCCCTTCCTCGCGCATTTTTAAGGTGGCCTGTGCATTCTTAATGGCCCCGCGGAGCTTGGCTCGGTTCCGAATGATTCGGGCATCTTGCGCCAAGCGTTCGACGTCCTCTTCGGTCATAGAAGCCATGATCTCCAAGTTGTAGCCCGAGAAGACCTCCGAAAAAGCCTCGCGCTTCCGCCACACCATGAGCCAGCTGAGGCCCGCCTGGAAGGTCTCCAAGATGAGGAATTCGAACATTTTGGCGTCGTCATGGACAGGCAGCCCCCAGACTTCGTCGTGGTAGGCTTCGTAGTCAGGTGCGGATAGGCACCAGGCACACTTAGGGGCGGAGGTAGGCATCGAGTTCGGTTTTGGATTTCAGGACCAAAGTACAGGCCTGCAAGGTGCATACCTGACCATAAACGTCTGCCGGGAGCTCGCTGGGGCCCCAAAGCGGATGTTTGGGGCGGTGTTCAAGCGTAAGACCTTCGCGGACAAGCAGATGCTCGGCCGAATCTTCCGTCCATGGGGCCAGGGCCCACCAGGACCAAGCACGTTCGGCAGCAAGCGACTCATGCGATAGGGCGCGGTGCACCAAGGAGCGGGCGCGTTTGGCCCATTCGGGTCGGCCGAGCAAATGACCCAAGCGCAGCAAGCAACTGGCCAGCGTGGCTTGTGCGCTCGGCAGTACATCGTCCTCCCAATCAAAGTGCACCAGGAAGGCGGGATCGTCCTGACGGTGCGCGGCAAAGGCATAGGCCTCTCCGGTCCAATGGGCCTCTGCGGCTTCGACCAGGGAAACTGCGCGGTGAAGCCAGATCACCTGTCCGGTGAGTTGGGCTACCGCTATGCACGCATGCGCGCTAGCAGCGAGATCGTCCAAGAAGGCCTGCCCTTCCGCACTTTTTCCCGGGTACTTGACGTGGGGACTGCCGGTGGGGCCCGGCTGAAACGTAGCCCAATGCGCTTCGGCAGAGGCTAGCGCCAACGCTTTCCAGGCAGGGAAGAGGTGAGCTCCTTCCGCCAGTCCACTGCAAATCCAGGCGTTCCAGGCTTGAATGCATTTGGGGTCGCGGAAGGGGAGGGGGCGCTCTAATGCGATGGGCTTGAGGGCCTCTAGATAGACCGTCCAATCTGAGGCGGGCCGTCCTTGTGCGGGATGCCCATGCAAAATCCAACGTCCTTCCCAGGAAGCGCCTTGAGCTTCGAGGAGCTGCCGAAAGTGGGCAGCGGATTCGGCACCCAGTGCGTCCTCAAGTGCAGAATCCGTCCAGGTAAACGATCCGCCTTCCACGCCATCGGTGTCTGCATCCATGGCCGCCGCAAACAATCCGTTTTCTAGGAGCAATTCGCGCTGAAGCCATTCGGCGGTGCGGTCAAAGGCTTGAGCCGTCACTTCCGAAGGGGACTGGGCATGCAAGTGCGCACAGAGCCGAAGCCAAAGGCCATTGTCGTAGGCCATTTTTTCAAAGTGCGGCACCTTCCAGACGGCATCTGTGCTGTAGCGGAACAGTCCGCCCCGAACCCCATCGTAGCTGCCCGAATAGAAAATCGCCTCCACCGTTTTTTCAGCCTGCGCCTGGATAGAATGCTTAGCAGTCCCCTCGACTCCGAGCGCCATGAGGTGCACCCAATGACTGGGAAGGGGAAACTTTGGTGCGCCCTTGAAGCCGCCGTGGTCGCGGTCCCAACGAGCGCGTTCAGCAGCCACCATGTCCTCTGTCAGGACAGGCAGTTCCTCCTTCTGTGGAGCGGGAATGCGTGCCGCAGCCTCCAAGGCATCGGCCAAGCGTTGCGCGTAGGGCGCTGCTACCTCTTGTTGGTTTTGCTGGACCTCCACGAGGCGCTGCAAGGCGCCCAGCCAACGAGATTTGGGCAAATAGGTGCTGGCCCAAATAGGCCGTCCATCGGGCAAGCAGATCACGTTAAGCGGCCATCCTCCCTGGCCGTTCAGGGCCAAAGCAGCTTGCATGTAGGCGTGGTCCAAATCGGGGCGCTCCTCGCGGTCGACTTTGATGTTCTTGAAGTGCTGGTTCATGAAGGCGGCACATTCAGCGTCTTCAAAAATCTCGTGCTCCATGACGTGGCACCAATGGCAGGTCGAATACCCAATGCTCACCAACAGCCACTGACCTTGCGCCGCAGCGGATTCCAAGGCCTCAGCACCCCACGGCCACCAGTTCACGGGATTCTGCGCGTGTTGCTGGAGGTAGGCGCTGGAGGATTTGGCGAGTTGGTTCACAGGGCAAGATTAGGCCTTTCGGCGGGGAATGAAAAATAACATGGAATTAACCCTCCAGGATAGAGAAGCGGTACTTTTGCGCTCATGGATTCGTACGTACTTCTGGTAGTCTTATTGTTTTCGCTCAGCGCGTTAGGTCTTATTGTAGGCGTATCAAACGACGCGGTGAATTTTTTGAATTCGTCCATTGGCTCCAAAGTGGCCAAAATGCGAACCATCCTCATCGTCGCGAGCCTAGGTGTTCTCTTGGGCACGACCTTCTCAAGTGGGATGATGGAGGTAGCGCGTAAGTCCGTCTTTAATCCCGGCTATTTCAGCTTCCACGCCTTGATGTTCATCTTTGTGGCGGTCATGCTCACGAATGTCATTTTATTGGACATTTACAACAGCTTGGGCTTGCCCACCTCGACGACTGTTTCGCTGGTGTTTACCCTGTTTGGAGCGGGTGCCTCCATTGGGTTCTTGACTGCACTTGAGGGAGGTTTGGACCCATTTGCATTTGCCGAGTACATCAATGTCAATACCACCGTCGACATCGTACAAGGGATTTTCTCGTCGGTGGGTATTGCCTTTGCGGCAGGTCTAATCATTCAATGGCTGGCGCGCTTGGCCTTTACGTACAAGTTGGACCAAACACTGTCCAAACTCGGAGGCATCTTTAGCGGAATTGCGGCGACTTTAATTATCAATTTTTTGATTTTTAAGGGCCTAAAAGGCTCGTCCTTTCTCACCAAGGATACGGTCACCTGGCTGTTGGAGCAGCAAAACACCATTCTGGGTATTCTCTTTTTGATTTTTACGGCAATCGGCCAGTTCTTAATCTCCGTTCCCAAAATCAATCCTCTTCGCTTTATCGTATTGCTCGGCACCTTCTCCCTAGCGATGGCTTTTGCTGGAAACGATTTGGTCAACTTTATTGGTGTAGCCGTTGCGGCGTACCAGGCTTACGGCATGTTTGCGGAGGCGGGTATAGATGCGCATGAGCTCATCATGGACAGCATGGCCAAGGAGGTTTCAACCCCCACGTACATCCTGATTATTGCGGGACTCATCATGATTTTCACGTTGTGGACAAGTGCAAAGGCCCGAAAAGTTTCCGCCACCCAAATTGGGCTATCACGCCAAGGAGAGGGCTCGGAAAAGTTCAAGCCGAACGGCCTTTCCCGAATCCTCGTTTCGGTCGCAGGTGGATTCAACCAAACATTGGCAGCACTCAGCTCCTCCAAGTTCCAAACGTGGACCGATGAGCGCTTCCAAACCCTTCCTAGCTCCCAAGAAAAAGACGCCCCAGCGTTTGACTTGCTGCGTGCTGCCGTTGATCTCATGGTCGCGAGTTCCTTGATCGCCTACGCCACCAGCTTGGGCTTGCCTTTGAGCACGACCTACGTCGTATTCATGGTAGGTATGGGCTCCTCGCTGGCAGATCGTGCCTGGGGACGTGAAAGTGCTGTCTACCGCGTTGCGGGTGTGGTTAATGTCATTGGCGGTTGGCTTTTGACGGCTGCCGTGGCCTTTATCGCCTCCGCTTTGTTCGCGGCATTCCTTTTTTACGGCGAGTTCATCGCCGCCCTCATTTTGACGGTATTTGCCATTGGTATGATCGTTCGGTCCAATATGGGCTTCGCGAAGAAGATGGAGTCCGAAAATTTGGTAGACGACGAAGTGGACAATTTGGTCCGAACGAGCGATCCCGTTGGTTTGAGCCGAAACCTCATGGCCGCCGACATCCGCCGCTCTGCCAACATTGTTGCCATGGCGGGCGAGGCCCTTGTTGCCAAGCAAATGCGCAGCAGCGTTCGCCTCAATAAAGAAATTGAAGCCGTCGTAAAACGCCAACGTAGCCTGGAGTTGAAAATGACGCGTGTGCTGAAAGAATTGAAGCTCGACGATGGTGGCCAAGCATCCGTCCATCTGATGGCCTACGATTACATCTGCGACCTCAGTCAATCGGCCCGAATCATGGTCGAAGAACAATACAACCACTTGGCCAACTTCCACAAAGAGCCACACGGTGGATTCCTCTTGGCCTACGGTGATATTTTGAACCTCTTTACGCCCTACATGAACCGTATTGTAGCGGGCTTAGAATCCGGCAAAGCGGTTCCACACGCGGACCTCCTCAATGCCAAGCGCCAAATTGTCCTAGACATCAACCGGGCCTTGGAATTGGATGTCCAACGGTACCGCAATGGAGAATTGACGACGCGTCAGACCCACTTGCAAACCAAGCTTCTTCTGGAATTACGCGACGTCACTGCTCTGGCATACCGGGTGCACAAGGTATATTTTGGCTAGGAAGCTGGAGAGCTAGAAAGCTGGAGAGCTAGAAAGCACGTGCTACGCACTGAGGCTAGAGAGCTCGCGCTTCGCGCAAATTAGCTAGGTAGCTAGAAAGCTAGAGGGCTCGGGCTTCGCCCTGTAGCCATTTGCCTTAAACGCTTAATCTCTTTTACCCTTAAACCGTTTGGTGGACCTTCGCCGCGCGCCGGGACTTTCCGTTTTTTTGCCAAGCTCTAGCCCTCTAGCCCTCTAGCCCTCTAGCCCTCTAGCCCTCTAGCCCTCTAGCCCTCTAGCCCTCTAGCCCTCTAGCCCTCTAGCCCTCTAGCCCTCTAGCCCTCTAGCCCTTCGCGAAATACCGGTAAAACAGCGGAATCGTCTCGATGCCCTTGAAGTAGTTGGCGACGCCGTAGTGCTCGTTCGGGGAGTGAATAGCATCGCTGTCCAAGCCAAAGCCCATGAGAATGCTCTTGACGCCCAACTCTTGCTCAAAGAGAGCGACGATAGGGATGGAGCCACCGCTTCGAACGGGCACGGCTTTTTGACCAAAGGAATCGCTCAAAGCTTGAACCGCCGCCTGGTAGCCGGGGTGGTTCGTGGGGCACACGTAGGGTTGGCCTCCGTGGTGGGGAGTGACTTTGACGGTCACACCTGCGGGTGCGATAGACACAAAGTACTCGCTGAAGAGTTGGGTGATTTCGTCTGGATCTTGGTGGGGGACCAGGCGCATGGAAATTTTCGCATAGGCCTTGGAGGCGATGACGGTTTTGGCGCCGGCACCGGTGTAGCCGCCCCAAATGCCGTTCACATCCAGGGTGGGTCGAATGCTGTTGCGCTCCATCGTGCTGTAGCCGGCTTCACCCGCCACGTCGACGAGGTCAAGGGCTTTCTTGTAGGCGTCCAGCGAGAAGGGGGCTTGGGCCAATTCGGCGCGTTCCGCCTCGCTCAGCGTTTCCACTTTGTCGTAAAATCCGGGGATGGTAATGCGCTTGCGGTCGTCGTGCAGGCGGGCGATCATTTCGGTCAGAGCGTTGATGGGGTTGGCAACGGCGCCGCCATACAGGCCCGAATGCAAATCACGGTTGGGGCCCGTCACCTCGACTTCCACATAGCTCAAGCCGCGTAGGCCCGTTGTGAGGGAGGGAACTCCCGGGGCGACCATGCCGGTGTCGGAAATCAAAATCACGTCGCAGGCCAAACGCTCGTGGTTGCGCTTCACATACCAGGCGAGGTTGGCGGAACCCACTTCTTCCTCACCTTCAATCATGAATTTGATGTTGCAGGGCACATTGCCGGTCGCAACCATAGCTTCAAAGGCCTTGACATGCATGAAAAACTGGCCTTTGTCGTCGCAAGCCCCGCGGGCAAAAATGGCGCCGTCTGGATGAATGTCCGTAACCCGAATTTCGGGCTCAAAGGGCGGGCTGCTCCACAATTCCACGGGATCCGCAGGCTGGACGTCGTAGTGGCCGTACACCAATACGGTAGGGCGTTCGGGCGAAACCAGGTATTCGCCGTATACCACGGGGTAGCCGGGAGTTTCGCATACTTCTACCGCAGAGGCTCCCGCTTCGCGCAAGAATTGGGCCGTGGCCTCTGCCGTAGCCAAAACATCCGATTTATACGCAGGATCTGCACTCACACTAGGCAATCTGAGCAAAGCAAAGAGTTCATCCAGAAAGCGTTGACGATTTTCAGCAATGTAGTTTTCCATAGCCCCAAGATACTGACCATCCCAAGGTTTGCAGTACCTTAAGGGTCTCTTATGCGCC
>CAXRFY010000108.1:0-2893 GCA_964229925.1 Schleiferiaceae bacterium | reverse complement strand
CTTTTCACTATCTTTGCACCCCTAATTTCATTAACCATGAATCAGTACGAAACCGTTTTCATTCTAAATCCCGTCTTGTCTGAAGAGCAGATAAGGGAAGCGGTTGATAAGTACACCGGCTACCTCCAAACGAATGGTGCCGAGCTTATCAACGTCGAGAAGTGGGGCTTGCGCAAGTTGGCGTACCCCATTGACAAAAAGAAGAGTGGGTTCTATAACCTCCTCGAGTTCAAGGCTCCAAGCCACGTTATTTCTACGTTCGAAGTAGAAATGAAGCGTGATGAGCGCATCATGCGTTTCCTCACCGTGACTTTGGACAAAAATGGCGTAGAGTATGCTGCCAAGCGTCGCGCTAAAGTTAAAAACGCTTAATCCTAGATAGTTATGAGCGCTTTAGAATCCAACGCAGGCAATCAATCAGAGATCCGCTACCTCCAGCCGATCGCTATTGATGGCTCTAACACCAAAAAGTACTGCCGCTTCAAGAAGTACGGCATCAAACACATCGACTACAAGGATCCCGATTTCTTGTTGCGTTTCGTGAACGAGCAAGGCAAGATTTTGCCCCGTCGTATCACTGGTACCTCTCTGAAGTACCAGCGCAAACTGGCGCAAGCTATCAAGCGTGCTCGCCACTTGGGCCTCATGCCTTACGTAGCGGATAACCTCAAATAATTCGGCGACATGGAAGTAATCTTGAAATCAGACGTTGACAACCTTGGATACAAGGACGATACGGTTACGGTAAAGAACGGATATGGTCGCAACTACTTGATTCCTCAAGGTTTGGCCATTTTGGCTACCCCTTCTGCGAAGAAAGTTTTGGCTGAAGACCTCCGTCAGCGCGCTCACAAAGAGGCGAAGTTGATCGAAGCTGCCAACAAAACGGCAGAGGCTTTGAACCGCGTAGAGTTGAAGCTCACGGCCAAGTCTGGCAAGGGTGGCAAACTCTTCGGTGCTGTGACCAACGCAAACGTAGCTGACGAGTTGGCTGCTTTGGGCCACGGTATCGAGAAGAAGTTCATCCAAATCGCAGGTGGAACCATCAAGGCTGCTGGCAAGTACACGGCTAAGGTTCGTTTGCACCGCGAAGTGGTTGTAGACTTCAGCTTCGAAGTTATCGGCGACGAGAATTAATTTCTCACCGCAACGACAAAGAAAACCCCGTCCTTCCGACGGGGTTTTTTACTTTTAAGGAATGAAGGAAAGCCGCGTAAAATCCCCCGTGAATTATTTGGGCCTCGGTCTGGGAGCACTGTTTGCGTTCATGCCGTCGGTGGGCCTTTTTTCCAAGCTCGGGGATCCCGGCCATTGGCCGTTGCATCTGGGCTTTGCCGTTCTGGGGATAGCGCTCCTCCTCAAGAGCTGGTCAAGCGATTCAACAGCTTCGTTTAAACTTTCATGGCCAGCCTTGCTGTGGTTGGGATTAGCCCTTTGGGCCTGGGTGGCTCCGTGGACCACGGACCTCTATTCTGTAGCCGAATGGAAGTACAGCGCAGGCCGCTTCGCAGGCTATGCGGGTTTTCTCCTGCTCGGTGGACTCTGGTCCAAAGACGCTTCGCCAGACAGCTCCAAGTTTAGCACCTTCATTTTGGGCTTTGGCGCCATGCTGAGCCTTCACTACGTCTTCACCTTTTTGGCCAAAGGTGCGGATGCTCTAGAAGATCCCTACCTCGTCCCAGGTTTGATGGGGCACAAGAATTTTACGGCAAGTGCCATTGCGCTCATCTTGCCCGTCGTGATCCTAGGTCGATCCCGTGGGCAATGGCCTTCGTGGCTAGCAGATGGCGCCCTTTGGCTGGGCGTCTTGGCGGTTCTCTTGGCGCAGACCCGAAGTATTTGGCTGGGTGGGGTCTTGGCACTCGGCATTGGCGTAGCGCTTGGGTGGCGTCCGGCAAAGAATGTCCGCTATGGACTGCTTGGGGGCCTGGCCGTTGCTGGATTACTTGCGCTTTCGGGCCCTGTTCAGAAGCGACTGATGGACCCGGCTAACTTGCAGATTCGTCAAATTTTCTGGGACCATTCGTTCCAAATGCAGGCCGAGCATCCCCTCACAGGCGTGGGCCCTGGCCAATGGCGCATATACTTCCCCAAGTACGGTCTCGAAGGCATGAACCCCAGCGTGGCAGAAGGAGTTACCTCCGAAGTTCGCCCGCACAACGACTTCATCTGGGTCCTTTCCGAGATGGGCTACATAGGGCTCGCGCTCTTCCTGGCGTTTATGATCACGGTGGTAGTCTATGCGGTTCGCGACTACCGAAAAGACCCTACCCATCTAGGGCATGCCACATGGATCGCCATTCTGCTCCTGACGACCATCTACGCTTTCTTTGAGTTCCCTTTAGAGCGTGCGGCCTTCTGGGCGCCTTTCATGGTGATGGTCGGCCTGCATAGCCGAGGTGGGCTGTCCGTACCCAAGCGGGTATACCTGGTCGTGGCGGTGGTTTTGCTTGGACTTTCGGGCCGAATTGCCTGGGCGGCCATTCAAGCGGACCAAGCGAACCAAGTCGTGTTGGAACAAAACAGCCGAAAAGACGCACGCGGCATCGTTCAATCGGCCACCGAAGCGGTGTCGAGCTGGAACGAATTGGACCGCTTTAGCAATCCTTTGATCTACTTTGCGGGGATGGGAAGCCTATTCGGAGAGGCGCAGGCGATGGGCCAAAATCCCACCTTCACATCCGCTAACTTTAAACAAGCGGAGGCCTACTTCCAGGAGGCACTAGCCCTACATCCCTACCATGTCGTGACCTTGTACCAGAAGGCCAACATGTACCGCTACCGCAAAGAATACCCCCAGGCTCAGGAGACGTATGAGCAGTTGCTTGCTATTTCGCCCCGTCACCCGGGGGGGCAGATGCACTATGCCACAACGTTGAATGCTACCGGGCAG